>JAGXST010000077.1 GCA_018335555.1 Actinomycetota bacterium
CGCGGCGGTCGCCGCGGCTGGCGGCGCAGCCGCCAGCCGGCTCGGGGTCGGCTGCCGCTGGCAGTTCGCGTCCGCGGCGAGCGGGGGGCGGCTGCTTTGCAACACGACCTCGCCCTTCCCAGGCCCGTGGATGGGCTGAACGCTCCCGGCTCGTCATCGAGCAAGGAGCACAGACGTGGAAGACCCCAGACGGCGCGACATCGCGCTGTTCCGCTACGGGCTGATCCGAGAAGCGGCCGACCCCGACCTCACCCCCGCCGAGCGTGGCCGACTGGTCCGCCAGCTGGCCGGCCGTGAACATCGCAGCCCCGACGGCAACTGGACCAGCGTGGGCCGCTCCACGTTGGACCGCTGGATCGTCGCCTACCGGACCGGCGGGTTCGACGCCCTCGTCCCGGCCCAGCGGCAGCGTGACTTGGTCTGCGATGTGGAGCTGCTCGATCTCGCGGTCAAGCTCAAGAGGGAGAATCCGCGGCGGACCGCCACCCACATCGTCGAGTTGATCGTCACCGAACTCGCCGGCCAGAGCCATGAGGTCCCGTCGGCCAGGACCGTCCAACGGCACTTCGCCAGGCTGGGCTTGAACATCCGTCCCGACGGCGCGGCGCCCGAGGCGTTCGGCCGGTTCGAAGCTGCTGCCGTGAACGACCTGTGGGTCGGTGACGTGCTCCACGGCCCGGCCGTCGGGGGCCGCAAGGCGCTGCTGTTCGCGTTCCTCGACGACCACTCCCGCCTCGTCGTCGGCCACCGATGGGGCCGCCACGAAGACGTACTCCGTCTCGAAGCCGCGCTGCGACGCGGCCTGGCGTCACGTGGGATTCCGAAGCGGATCTACGTCGACAACGGCTCACCGTTCGTTTCCCACCAGCTGGCCCGGGCGTGTGCCGTGCTCGGCATCCGGCTCGTCCACTCCAGGCCAGGCCGCCCCCAGGGTCGGGGGAAGATCGAACGGTTCTTCGCCACCGTCCGCACCCAGTTCCTGGTCGAGATCGCCGACGACCAGCTCGAGAGCCTGTCGCGGCTCAACGATCTGTTCACCGCTTGGGTCGAGACCCGCTACCACCACCGCCGCCACCGCGAAACGCAGCAGACACCGCTCGAGCGGTTCACCGCGGCCGGCATCCCGCAGGTCCCGACACCGGCCGAGTTGCGGGAGGCGTTTTTGTGGTCGCAGACCCGCACCGTCACCAAGACGGCGATGGTCTCGCTGCACGGCAACCGCTACGAGGTCGACCCCGCGCTGGTCGGCCGGACCGTCCAGCTCGTGTTCGACCCGTTCGATCTCGAACATCTCGAGGTCCGCCACGACGGCCGCACGTTCGGGACCGCGACCCCGCACGAGCTCAAGGTCCACGTCCACCCCAAGGCGACCGCCGAACCACCTGACGTCGTCGACGGCATGGAACCAACGCCGACCGGGATCGACTACCTCGCGCTCGTCGAGCGAGAACATCGGCAGGCCACCCGCCGGACCATCAACTTCGCCGACCTGCCCGGCGACGACGTTGCCGACAGCGGCAACGACTGCCAGGAGGTCGTCCGATGACCATCGACAAGCTCCGCGCCCACTACGGCCTGTCGGCCACCCCGTTCTCCCGCGGAATCGCGCCATCGCAGATCTTCGCCGCACGGGCCCACAAAGAAGCCGTCGCACGGCTGCGCTGGCTGGTCGACGAGACCGCGATCGGGGTCGTGACCGGCGAGGTCGGCGCCGGCAAGACCCTCGCCGCCCGCGCCTGCGTATCCGGACTCGATGCGTCGCGGTTCACCGTCGTGTACCTGTCCAACCCCATGGTCGGCGCCCGCGGCATCCACCACCACCTGGTCACCGCACTCGGCGACATCCCCAAGTTCCACCGGCCCGCGCTGATCGCCCAGACCGCCGATCTGCTGTCGGCCGAGACCGAGGAACGACGCAAGACCGTCGTGTTGATCGTCGATGAGGCGCACCTACTGTCGGTCGAGCAGCTCGAACAGCTGCGGCTGCTCACCAACACCGACATGGACTCGCGGTCCTCGCTCGGGCTGATCCTGCTCGGCCAACCCACCCTGCGACGACGCTTGAAGCAAGGCCACTTCGCCGCGCTCGACCAGCGTATCGGGCTGCGGTTCCACCTCGACGGGCTCCCGCTCGAAGAGACCGCGGCCTACATCGGCCACCACCTGTCGCTTGCCGGGCGGTCTGATCCGTTGTTCTCCGACGACGCGATCGGACTGATCCACCAGACCGCCCGGGGCATCCCCAGAGCGGTCAACAACCTCGCCGTCCAAGCCCTGATCGCGGCCTATGCCGACAGCAAAGGCATCGTCGACGAGGCGGCTGCCAGAGCGGCCGTCACCGAGGTCGCCGCCGACTGAACACGGCTACCCCCAGCGCCCCCGCCACGGCGGGGGCGCACCCCTGCCCGCACCCGAACCCGTCCTCACCCAACGTGACGTCGCCATCCTCAACAAACGTGGCGGCCGACAGACGCGCTGCACGAGCGGGGTCACACTCGAGGGCACTCGCCCGTGCAGCCGAGACATGCAGACGCATGGGCAGACGTCGCGCACAGACTCGAAGGGACGAACTTCAGCGCGCGTGCCGCGGGATCGGTCTTCGAACTCAAGTGCTCATGCCCCACCCAGAATGGAGTGGTGCGTCCACGGACCTAGGCGTCGAGGTCGAGCTTGCGTCGCTTGTCGAATGGTCCGAGGCACTCGAAGCGCTCGAAGCCGCGCTCGCCGACCGACGACCGGGTGAAACCTTCTTGGTTGTCCCGCTGCGCGAGGGACGGCCCGTACCGAGTCTGGCCGTGAGGATGATCACGAGTACGTGGCCCGCGCAAGATCTCGGCGACTGGGCACGGAAACTCCAGCCACCTCACCCCACGAAGCTCACCGACCTGCTCGAGAAGGCTCATGCGGCCCTCCAACTGCTGTCGGGTGTCACCACGTTGCCGGAAGCTCAGCAAGACCACGAGGATGTGACAAGAGCTATTGAATCTGCCGTCTCTGAGTTCAACACTGCACGCAACGAGATTGCGGCGCTCCCACCGGATTCTCTGATCGACGAACTGATCGGCGTACTCGACCGCCACGCAGCACGAGTACTAGAGGAAATCGACGAAGAGGCTCCGGCTGGCGGCCTGGTAGAGGACGTGATCGCGGGAGCGCTTCACAACTCACCTACCGCGGCCTTCCACGAGCTCGTCGGAGCGCAGATCCTTGCCCTTGAGTGGGACATTGACAAGGCACGAGCAGTCAAACTGCTGGCGACCCTTGGCGAGGAGGAACCGGCATGACTCGTTCGCAGTCCGACCCTGCGAGCCACCCGCGTTTGCGAACGGTGCATGCCACTTCTAACCCACAGCCACGCGGATTGCCGCGCGGTCCGGGTCTGTGAGAACCCGGAACGTCCCGACACTTGCCGGCGCTATGTGCGGGGTAGCGCTTCCACGAAAGCGCTCCGGACCGCGCAGAACGGGGACTATGGCGCTGGTTCCCCTAATACCTGGGCAAGGGGAACGGCGGGGCGGTAGGCGAGGTGGACGTGAGTCTTGGCGTCGACGACCGTCAGGGCAGCCGGGTCGTCGACGGCGATTCGGCCGGCGTCGTCGCGGCGGAGTGAGCGGGCGGCGCCGGAGGTGGCGGCCCACACCGCCTCGGACGGCGTGAGGTGGCATTCGCGGACGGCCAGCGCGATCACGAACGGCATGGATGTCGTGTAGCTGGTGCCGGGGTTGCAGTCCGTGGCCAGCGCGACAGCGGCGCCAGCGTCCCACAGCCGGCGGCCGTCGGGGTAGACGGGGGACCGGGTCGAGAAGTCCGCGCCCGGCACCAGGCTGGCAACGGTGCCGGAGTCGGCCAAGGCCGCCACATCCCCGTCGGTGAGATGGGTGCAGTGGTCGGCGCTGGCGGCACCCAGGTCGCATGCCAGCTGCACACCGGGACCGGGTCGCAGTTGGTTGGCGTGGACACGTAGACCCAGGCCCTTGGCCTGGCCGGCGAGCAGGATCTCGCGGGCTGCCTCGGCGTCGAACGCGCCGTCCTCGACGAACACGTCGATCCACTTCGCGTACGGCGCACAGGCGTCGAGCATGTCGCCGGTCACCAGGTCGACGTAGCCGCGGTGGTCGTCCGCGAACTCGGTCGGCACGACGTGGGCGCCGAGGAACGTGGTCTCGTCGGTCAGTTGCTGCGCCACCTGCAGCATCTTGACCTCGGTCGCGACGTCGAGGCCGTAGCCGGACTTGATCTCGACCAGCCCCGTGCCCTGGCTGCGGGCTTCGGTCAGCCGCTTGGTGGCAGACGCCAGCAGCGCTTCCGCGGAAGCGGCACGGGTCGCCGCGACGGTGGTGCGGATCCCGCCGGCCGCGTAGGGCTGGCCCGCCATCCGGGCGGCGAACTCCTCCGCCCGGTCACCGTCGAACACCAGGTGGGTGTGGCTGTCCACGAACGCCGGCAGCACGCAGCGACCCTCGAGGTCGACGCGCTCGTCGGTCGGCGACGCCTGACCGGCCTCACCGATCCAGGCGACCACGCCGTCATCGACCACGACGGCTGCGTCGTGCCGCAGTCCGAGGAACGACTCGTCGCCCTGGGTCGGGTCGTTGGTGACCAGTTCGGCGATGTTGTCGTAGGTGACGCTGCCCAAGACTCAGGACTCCTCGTAGGCGGCGGCGATCGCGTCGGCCAGCAGTTCGCCGACGTCGCCCATCCTGTGCTGGCGGTCGCGGACGATCGGGAGGCCGTCGACGATCACGTCGGTGACGTCCGCGGCCGACGCAGCGAACAACGCGACGTCCGCCCCCGCTACCGCGGAAGCGCCCGCGGTGCGCGGCGACTCCAGCGACACCGCGACGAGGTCGGCGCGCGCGCCCACCTCGATGCGGCCGGCATCGGCGAACCCGAGCGAGGCATGGCCGTCCGTGGTCAGACCCGCCCACAGCTCGGCGCTGGTCAGCACGCCGCGTTCGAGGCTGGCCAGACGTGCGTTCATCTCGGTCGCGCGGGCCTCCTCGAACGGGTCGACCACGGCGCGGCTGTCGGAACCGAACGTCAACCTCGCACCAGCATCCAGCAACTCGCGCGCCGGGCCGATCCCGTCGGCCAGGTCGCGTTCGGTCGTTGGGCAGAAGCAGGCGTGGGCGCGGGCCTCACCCAGCACGGTGCGGTCCCCGTCGGTGAGGTGGGTGGCGTGGACGGCGGTGAACCGCTCGGACACCACGCCGTGGTCGGAGAGCAACTCGGTCGGCGTGGTGCCGTGGATCGCGTGGCAGGCCTCGTTCTCGGCCGGCTGCTCGGACACGTGGGCGTGCAGCGGCGCGCCGCGATCGGCGGCCCACTTCGCCACGACGGCGAGCGCTTCGGCCGGGACGGCGCGTACCGAGTGGATCGCGGCGCCGATCACCACGTCGTCCGCGCCGGTGTAGCCGTCGGCCAGTGCCGACACCCGTGCCTCCCAGCGGTCGACGTCGCCGTCGCTGAAGCGCACCTGCCTCTCGGACAGCGGCAGCATCTCGC
>JAGXST010000078.1 GCA_018335555.1 Actinomycetota bacterium
CCGAGCTTCGCCTTGCCCAGGCGCCGCTCGATGAGCAGGTCGAGTTCGCGGTGGTAGGGCATGATCAGGTGGGCGTTGCCCGAGATCTTGACCCGGGCGAACGCGTCGATGCCGCGGGCCTCGAGGCCGTCGAGCTCCTCGAGCATCACCTCGGGGTCGACCACGACGCCGTCGGCGATGACCGGCGTGACGTGCGGGTACAGGATCCCGCTGGGGATCAGGTGCAACTTGAACACCTGGTCGCCGACGATGACGGTGTGACCGGCGTTGTTGCCGCCCTGGTAGCGGACCACGAGGTCGGTGGTGTCGGCCAGCAGATCCGTGGCCTTGCCCTTGCCCTCGTCGCCCCACTGGGCGCCGACGATGATGGTCGCAGGCACGCTGTGTCCTTCGCGCTGTCAGCGGCGGAGCGCGCACACCTCGCGGCACGACTCCGGCGGTGGGTCGGGTCCCGGACCGCCGTGACCGGAGCCTACCGGCACCGACGCCGAGGTCTCACGCCTCTGGCCCCGGAATCGCCGCACCGGCACGGTGGGGATCCGCGACGAGGAGCCGTTTCGTGTCGGGCAGGCGGCGACCCAACGGTGTGCGCCCGGAGCTGGCCACTACTCGTGCCGGACAGTTCCCAGAACGCGACGCCCCGGGCGACGTCCCCCATCTGGGCGAGGTGAACGAGCCACGTCGCACCACCCGGCGCGCCGTCGCCGGCCGCTGGCTCGGCCCGCTCGGTGCGGTCGCCGTCTACCACCTGCTCCCGACCGGTGCCGATGGCCTCTCGCGCGGGGGTCGGGCAACGACGGCGGTCGCCGCGCTCATGGCGGTGTGGTGGGTGACCGAGGCCCTACCGCTGCCCGTGACGGCGCTGGTGCCGGTCGTGCTGTTCCCCTTGACCGGTGCGATGGACCTGCCGGCCACGGTCGCCCCGTATGCGCACGAACTGATCTTTCTGTTCCTCGGCGGCTTCGTGCTCGCGATCGCCATGCAGCGGTGGGGCCTGCATCGCCGCATCGCGCTGATGACCGTGCGGGCCGTGGGCACCGACGCCCGCCGCATGATCGCCGGGTTCATGCTCGCCAGCGCGACGCTGTCGATGTGGGTGTCCAACACCGCCACGGCGGTGATGATGTTGCCGATCGGCGTCTCCGTGCTCGGTCTGGTGGCCGCGAGGTTCGCCGACGCAACCGGCCACGGCGTGGACAGGCCGCTCACCGGCGAGGGCGCACCGAACCTGTCCACCGCGCTGATGCTGGGCATCGCCTACGCGGCCTCCATCGGTTCCCTCGGCACGATCATCGGCACGCCTCCCAACGCCTTCCTCATCGGTTACCTCAGCCAGTCGCAGGGGATCACGATCGGCTTCGGCCAGTGGATGCTGTTCGCCGTGCCGCTGTCGATGGTCTTCCTGGTCATCGCCTGGCTCGTGCTCACCCGGTGGCTGTACCCGCCCGAGATCGACGCGATCCCTGGAGGGCGCGAACTGATCCAGTCCGAACTCGACCGACTGGGCCCCGTGTCGCGCGGTGAGCGACGGGTCGCCGTGGTGTTCGGCGCGACCGCCTCCGCGTGGGTGCTCAACTCACTGCTCGGTGGGCTGTGGGAGGACACCTTCCTCGGCAACGTCGGGGACGCGACGATCGCGATCGCGGCGACGATCGTGCTGTTCGCGCTGCCGATCGACGCCGAACACGGCACCTTCGCGCTGGACTGGAGCGCGGCGAGCGGACTGCCGTGGGACATCCTGCTGTTGTTCGGTGGCGGACTGTCGCTGGCGGCCGCCGTGTCCGCCAACGGCGTCGACCGCTTCGTGGGCGCGCAGGTCCACGCACTCGCGCAGATGCCGCTCTGGCTGCTGGTCGCTGCCGTCGTCGCCGGCATCATCGTGCTCACCGAGATGACGTCGAACACCGCGACCGCCGCGGCGCTCATACCGATCATCGGGGGGTCGGCGCTCGCCCTGGGCGTCGATCCGCTGGTGCTCGCCGTGCCGGCCGCTCTGGCGGCGACGTGTGCGTTCGCCCTGCCGGTCGCCACGCCACCGAACGCGATCGTGTTCGGCTCGGGCCATGTGACGGTCGCACAGATGACCCGAGCCGGGGTGGTGCTCAACGTGATCGGTGTCGTGTTGATCACGCTGGTGACGTTGCTGCTGGCCGGCCCGGTGTTCGGGGCCGGCTGACGTTCAGGGCTGCTCCTCCACGGTCCCGTCGAAGGTCGTGTCGTCGACCGGCACGGCCTCGGGCGACCCGTCACGCCTGGCCGCGGAGATCACCAGGGCGACGCCGATCAGCACCAGCAGGCCGGGACCGATCCAGCGCAGGTCGGCGAAGTCGAGCACCGCCAGGTCGCTGACACCGACGACGCCGACGGCGGTGAACAACGCCCCGAACACGAAGGACAGCAGGTCGAATCGGTTGGTACGCATCACGGCTCCAGTCCGTCGTCTGAGGTGCGGCGGTCGACGTCGACGGTGCCGAAGCCGACGTTGACCTCGATGGTGAGGCGGGCGGCGCTGCCGGAGACCTCGTCGACGACGGTGCGGCTGAGACCCACACCCTCGTCGTGTTGGCCGAGCAGGTCCAGTTCCCCGGCCCCGACCCGACCGACGACCTCGATGTCGACGTCGTCTGGGAGCAGCAGGACGATCTCACCCATGCCGACCTGGACCGTGACATCGTGGTCCTCGGTGAACTCGACCCCGCTGAGGTCGACGCGCAGCTCGCCGGCCCCGACCTGATAGCTGTCGCGCACCGCGCCCTGGTCGGTGGGGGACTCGTTCGTGCTGCCCACCGCCATGCCGCCGCTGCCGAAGGCCTCGAGGGGGAACGGTTGCACCACCTGCAGCAGCAGGACGACCGGCAGCAGCAGCAGGCCGACGCCGATGAGGCCACGACCCCGGCCGATGACGCTGCCGAGCAGGAGCCCGAGGCCGACGACGAGCATCGCGGCGGAGAAGATCACACCGGGCCCGAAGACGGCGACGTCGGCGACCTCGAGCAACCACAGCACACCGACGGTCAGCACGGCGACGCCGAGGGTGACGCGCGTGAGCACGTTCTTGGACGCCGGGACGGGCGGCGGCGTCCAGTCCCGACCGTCACCGCCGTCCTGACCGGTCGGCGGCGGGCCTGCGGGCGGCCTGCCCCAGGCGGCGGACGGCTCGTTCCAACCGGCCGGGGTCTCGCCCCATCCGGCCGGATCGACGACCTCGGTGGTGCGGGTGCCCGTTGGATCGTCGGGGACGGGCGACCCGGGGTCGGACGCGTCACGGCTGCTCATGGTGAACTCCGGTGGGGGCATGACGTGGGTGGCGGGTTGGCGGGGGCGGTCGGAGGCGCGCCAGAGCGCGATCCCGAACGCGATCAGGACGAGCGGGACGAGCACGGACCGGTCGCTACCGAGGCGGAACGGGCCCGGCCCGAAGAAGGGGCCGTCGAGCACCCACACGACGCCGACGATGAGGATGGCGATGCCGACCCAGAACAGCGGGTCCCGTCCCCCCGCGTCGCCGCTGCGGGATGGGCGTGGGGCCGCGGCCTCGGCGTCGGTCTCCTCGGGGATGAACACCCAACCGAGGACGTAGGCGAGGATGAACGCGCCCTGCGTCATGACCGTCAGCACCACGAACAGGATGCGTGCGACCGCCACGTCGAGCCCGAGGTGATCGGCCACGCCCGCGAGGATGCCGCCGAGGAGCTTGCCGTCCCGGCGCCGTCGCAGCGGCGGCCGTGGGACAGGGCCGGGGCCGGGAGGCGTCCAGGAGCCATCGCCCCGCCATGGGTCACGGCCGGGCGGTGGACTGCCGGCCGGAGGCGGGGAGCCGGGAGGCGGATCGGTTGGCGACACGACGGACCCGTTCGGGCGAAAGGCGTGCTGGGCACGGGGGTGGATTCGATGGACCCATCGTGCGGGTCGCGGCCGGCCGCGACCATCGGGGAGCACCCTTACGCGACCCTGAGCGCACGATGCGAACCCGGGGAGGAGCGCGGTGCCGCTCAGGGGCACCATGTGCGACATTGGTGATCGCACGTCACGAAGGTCGACCCATCTCGCAGGTCCCCGCCCCGGGTCCGCTGCCGCCACCACCCCCGGCGACCGCGGCACCGCCGCCTCCGCCGGGAGGCAGCCGCGGCGTGCCCCGGCTGACGGCCGCGACGGCTCCCGAGCCGGCCCGCCAGCCCCGCGCGAAGGTGATCGGTGGCGTCGCCGCAGCGCTCGGTGCGCGCATGGGTGTCGATCCGGTCCTGATCCGGATCGCGTTCGTCGTGCTCACGACGGCCGGCGGCGCGGGCATCCTGCTGTACGGCGTCCTGTGGGCGTTCACGCCCCTGTCGGCCCAGCAGCACCCCGACGGCCGTCGCCCCGCCACGCTGCAGCAGGCCACGGCGCTGGGGCTGATCACCCTCGGCGTGCTGTTCCTGCTGCGTGCCTTCGGCCTGTGGTTCGGCGACGCCCTGGTCTTCCCCGTGGCGCTCGCCGCGGCGGGATCCGCCATCGTGTGGACCCGCGTCGACGACGCCGACCGCAGCCGTTTCTCACGCGTGGCGGCCCGCATCCCCGGCGGGCACCTGCTGACCTCCACCAGCGACGGTCCGGCGTCCCCGGTGCGGTTGCTGGTCGGCACGTTGCTGGTCGCCGGTGCCGTGGCAGGCTTCCTCGCCGGCCAGGACAGCCTCGACGCGCTGCGCGAACTCGGCTTCGCGGTGCTGGCGGCGCTCGCCGGGCTCGGGCTGCTGTTCGGGCCCTGGTTGTGGGGACTGCTCGACCAACTCGGGCTCGAACGCCGCGAGCGGATCCGGCAGGAGGAGCGCGCCGAACTCGCCGCCCACCTGCACGACTCGGTCCTGCAGACCCTGGCCCTGATCCAGCGCAGCGCCGACCAGCCGCGTCGCATGGTCGCGCTGGCGCGACGGCAGGAACGCGAGCTGCGGAGCTGGTTGTACGGACAGCGCGACTCGCTGCACGACCAGGCCAGCCTCACCTCCGCGGCCGAGCAGGTCGCCGAGGAGGTCGAGGCCATCCACGATCTCGCCATCGACGTCGTCGTCGTCGGCGACGCCGTACTCGACGATCGGGTGATGGCACTGCTCGCGGCGATGCGCGAGGCGTGCGTGAACGTGGCCAAGCATGCCGACGTCACCGAGGCGTCGGTCTACGTCGAGGTCGAGGACGACAAGGTGACCGCGTTCGTGCGTGACCGCGGTGCAGGGTTCGACCTCGACGCCGTTCCCGACGACCGCCGCGGCGTCCGCGAGTCCATCATCGGCCGGCTCGACCGTCACGACGGGCACGGTCGGGTCTGGTCGCGGCCGGGCCAGGGCACCGAGATCGAGCTGTGCGTACCCCGTGGCCGCGCCACCAACCACCAGGTTCTCCCCGCCGACCACCAGGTCCCCCCCGCCAACCACCAGGTCCCCCCC
>JAGXST010000079.1 GCA_018335555.1 Actinomycetota bacterium
CGACTCGCGGCCGGCGCGGTAGCCCATGGTGCGCGCCAGCCACTCCTGGCGGTCCTCGTCGTCCGGGATGGTGTGGGTGCGTCGCTCGTGGGCCAACTGCAGGCGGTGCTCGACCGTGCGCAGCGTCTTGTAGGCGGCCGCGAACGCGTCGGCATCCTCCTCGGCGACGTAGCCGTTGCGGTGCAGGGCCCGCAGCGTCGGCAGCGTGCCGGGGTCGCGCAGCGAGCGGTCGCCGCGGCCGTGGACGAGTTGGAGCAACTGCACCGCGAACTCGATGTCGCGGATGCCGCCCGGCCCGAGCTTGATCTGGCGTTCGCCGTGACGCTGCACCTCGGGCTTGTTCTCGATGCGCGACTTCATCTCGCGGATCTCGGCGACCACGTCCGCATCGAGGCGGTCGGGCCAGATGAACGGCTCGGCGCGGCGGAGCAGTTCGGCGCCGAGTTCGCGGTCGCCGGCGACCGGACGGGCCTTGAGCAGCGCCTGGAACTCCCACGTCTTCGCCCACCGCTCCCAGTAGGCCTCGAACGACGCCAGCGGCCGCGACAGCGGTCCCGAACGTCCCTCGGGCCGCAGCGTGGGGTCGACCTCGTAGGCGCGGCCCATCGTGGTCGAGGCGTTGAGCAGCTCGAGGACCCGGGTGAAGACCTGCCTGGCCTCGCGGGCGGCCCGTTCGGCGGCGTCCGCGGCGTCCGGGTCGACCGGTTCGTGGACGAACACGACGTCGACGTCGGAGACGTAGTTGAGCTCGCGTCCGCCGAGCTTGCCCATGCCGATCACGGCGAGGCGGGCAGCCGGCTGTCCGTCCGCGACCTGCTGCTGCACGGCGCGCAACGTGCCGTCGAGCACCCCTTCGGCGAGGCGGGCGAGTTCGTCCGCGACCTCCTCGACGTCGGCGATGCCGGTGAGGTCACGAGCGGCGATGTCGGCCGTGGCGCCGCGACGGATGCTGGCGACGGCCGCGGCCTGCCCGGACGCCTCGTTCTCGCCCAGGATCGCGTCGGTGACCCGCCTGGCGATGTCGTCCACCTCGACGGTCTCGAGGGTCCGCAGGGCGTGGACGGCGTCGATGTGCTGGCTGAGCAGGTCACCGAGTGGGCGCGACACGCCGGCCACGGCGATGACCCGCGCGAGCCAGGCCTCGTCGGCGGACACCTCGGCCCACAGGTCGGGATGGTGCGCGACCAGGTCCGCCAGGGTCGCCAGCGCGTCGGAGGGTGCGGCCGCCTGCGACAGCGCGGCGAGCAGGTCCTCGTCGACCTGTTGCCCGTCGAGCAGCCCGGCGTCGGCCAAGCGCTGTTCGGCGACGTCGGGGTCCAGCCCGGCGGCGGCGAGCCGGGCACGGACCGAACGTTGCCGGGCGACCATCTACAGCAGCGACAGGTAGCGCTCGAGTTCGAACGTGGTGACGTGGGCCTGGTACTCGTCCCACTCGCGGCGCTTGTTGGCCAGAAAGAACGCGAACAGGTGCTCGCCGAGCGTCTCGGCGACCAGTTCGGAGTTCTCCATGATCGACAGGGCCTCGCCGAGGCTGGCGGGCAGGCGTTCGATGCCGGAGGCGGCCCGTTCCGCCGGGGTCAGCTCGAAGGCGTTGTCCTCGGACTCCTCGGGCAGTTCGTAGCCCTCCTCGATGCCCTTGAGGCCGGCGGCCAGGATCAGGGCGAAGGCGAGGTAGGGGTTGACCGCAGGGTCGGGGGCGCGGTACTCGATGCGGGTCGAGGTGCCCTTGCGCGGCTTGTACATCGGGATGCGCACCAACGAACTGCGGTTGGAGTGGCCCCAGGTCACGAAGATCGGCGCCTCACCCGACGGCTGCGGGCCGTGCAGGCGGGCGGTCAGGCGCTTGTAGGAGTTGACCCACTGGTTGGTGACCGCGGTGATCTCGCGGGAGTGGCGCAGCAGGCCGGCAGTGAATGCACGGGCGGTCGGCGAGAGGTGGTAACGGTCACCGGCGTCGTGGAAGGCGTTGTTGTCGCCCTCGAACAGCGACAGGTGCAGGTGCATCGCGCTGCCCCACTCGCCCTCGATGGGCTTGGGCATGAACGTCGCGTACACGCCGCGCGAGAGCGCCGTCTCCTTGACCACGAGGCGGAAGGTCATGATGTTGTCCGCCATCGTCAACGCGTCGGCGAACCGCAGGTCGATCTCGTGCTGGGACGGGGCGACCTCGTGGTGGGAGAACTCGACCGAGATGCCCATCTTCTCGAGCGTGTTGATGGTCTGACGGCGGAAGTCCTGCTGCACGTCCAGCGGGGTCTGGTCGAAGTAGCCGCCGTTGTCGAGCGGCTTGGGGTTGTCCGCGCTCTCGAACAGGAAGAACTCCATCTCGGGGTGGACGTAGAAGGTGAAGCCCATCTCCGAGGCGCGCTCCAGGGTGCGCTTGAGGACGTAGCGGGGGTCGGCTGCGAACGGCTGGCCGTCGGGGGTGAGGATGTCGCAGAACATCCGGGCCACGCCCATGGATTCGGGCCGCCACGGCAGGATCTGGAATGTCGAGGCGTCCGGCACGACCAGCATGTCGGCTTCCTGGACGCGGGCGAAACCCTCGATCGAGGAGCCGTCGAAGCCGATGCCCTCGCTGAAGGCGTTCTCGAGTTCGGCGGCGGTGATCGCGACCGACTTCAGGAACCCCTGCACGTCGGTGAACCACAGCCGGATGAACCGGATGTCGCGTTCCTCGACGGTGCGGAGCACGTACTCCTGCTGCTTGTCCATGCGCTGGTTCCCCACGGGTCGGCGTGCGGGCGTCGAAGTCGCCGCGCGTCCGCGCGATCGTAGTGACCACCATGTTTCGCGCGCGTTTCGTCCCTTGCCGGTCGGCCCGGCGGTCTGTCCCGGCCGGGCGCGACTGCCACCTGTGAAGCCGAAACCGATTGCGCGGCCGGGACCAGCTTCACAGGTGACTGGCCGGCGACGCGTCGAGCGCGTCGGTGCGGTCAGCCACGCTCGTAGCGTTCCAGGGTGCGGCGCATCTGGGCCAGGCGGTCGGCGGTGACCGGGTGGTCCGCGCCGAGGTCGTCGAAGCCGTCGAGGTAGCTGCGCACGGCGTCGGCGAGGAAGCGGCCGGCGTCGGGCGCGACCGCCGCCGTGGCGGTCGTGCTCGTCGCGGTGCCGATCGGCGCGTCGATCGGGTTGCCCTGTGCGTCGAGCATCACCGGCTTGGGCGCCTCGTCCGTCTGGGGTATCGCCGCGGCCGGGCCGGGACCGGCGGGTGGCTCGCCCCCGACGCCTTCCTCGGTGACGGTGCGGACCTTGACCCGTTCGCGGATCTCGGTCTCCTGCGGTTCGGCGCCGCGTACGACCCGCTGGCGTCGTCGCACGGTGCCCGAGCGGCTGCGCCAGCCGGTCTCCTGCTCGGTGTCGCCGAGTTCGGCGCTCATCGCGAGCATCTGCTCGGCCGCGTCGTCGTCTGCCGGTCGTCCGCCGTCGGGGTGCTCGTCAGGCCCGCTCATCGGTCATCCTCTGTTCCTCGCCCGTGCCGGAGGTCGGCTCGATGCGGTCGGTGTCGTCGTCGCCGGCCTCGATCTTGCGGGTCTTCTTCTTCGTCGGGTCGCCGGCGGCCGCGGCGGGCTTGAGTTTTCTGACCTTGCCTTTGCGCCGGGTCTCGAGCCGGTCGAAGACGTCACGCCACAGCACGCGTGCCAGAGCGTCGAGGTCGATGGTCAGTTCGGTGTCCCAGTCGAGGAGGTCGCGCTGGGCGTCGTGGCGGCCGGTGAGCTTGAGCGTCCCCTGCGCGAACGCCATCTCGACGACGACCGTCGACGCGTCGGGTCTGCGGCTGGTGACCCTGGCCGGTCCCCCGACGACGTGAGCGCCCGCGTAGCGCATCTGCACCGCGCCGCGCCCGAGCCGTGGGTTGCGCGGCAGTCCGGCGAGCAGCGCTCCTGCGGCCGTGACCGGACCGGTCGGCAGGCCGGGGGCCTCCGCGCTGACCGCGGCGAACTGCCGCAAGGTCGAGGTCGCGACCAGGGTGCGCTGGTGGACGCGCCAGTCGGTGTTTCGCTCCTGGGCGGTCGCGCCCGTGCCTGCGGTCCACGCGAGCGGCATGACGCCGCGCTGGCGCTCGAAGCGTTCGAGGACCTCGCGGTGCCCGCGCATCCGTCGACCCTTGAGCAGGTGGTCGAAGGCGCCCTGCGGGACCTGCAGGTCGAACGACGGCTGGTCGAGGACGAGCGCGTCCGCGTCGTGCTCGGGCTTCGCCTCGGCCGGGGTCGCGGCCTTTCGCTTGGGTGCCAGTGCTTCGGCGACTGCGGCGTTGCCGGCGAGGTGCTGGGCGGCGAGCAGGGCCTGGTCGGAGGTGGACAGTCCGCCGCGGCGCGCCGTCGTCGCGGCGCGCGACCGAGGGGTCGCGGCCGTGCGCTCCTGCTCGTCGTGGCTCGACGGCCTCACCGCATGCTCCTCACCGCCGGCCCCGTGACGGACTGCCTCGAAGTCGTCCGCCGAACCGGGCGTGGCGTACCCCGTGCCCCGTTAGAGTAGTTCCGTGACCCCTCCGACGAGCCCCAACCGGGCCGGTTTCTCCCGCGCCGTCCCCACCTCGTGGTGGGGACGCCTGCTCGTGGTGGCCGCGGTCCTGGCGCTCGTCGCCGTCGTGGTCGTGATGGTCCTGGACGGTCGCAACGCGACCTCGGCGGCGCTCGGCCGCGAGGGCACCCGCACGTTCGCGGGCACGCCCGACGAGATGCCGATGTCGGTGGTGCCGACCGGGGCCATCGAGGTCGAGGGCACCGTGACCCGGCGCGGAGACGACTGGTCCGCCGCCGTCACGTTCGTCGTCGAGGACGTCCAGCGCGAGACGGTCATGCCCACGGTCGACGAGGCGATGCGGGGCGACGGGTGCAACCTGCGCCAGCGCGCCTACGACGACACCACCATGCAGGTCATCTACGACTGCGGCGACGGCTCGGTCGCGACCGTCACCTACCGCCACATCGACGAGGGCACCGGCACGGCCGTGGTCAAGGTCGGCCCGTAGCGAGGCGGTTGCGGCGGAGTGTCGAGGGCGGTCGCGTGTCCGCGGAAGCGCTTCCGCGGAAGCGCAACGCCTGATCGCGCAGCGCTTCCGCGGAAGCGATGTCATCCGCCGGCACCCTCGGTCTGGGTCTCCGTCGGCTCCGGGTCCGGCGTGCCGTCAGGATCGACGTCGCTGCTCCCGTCGGACCCGCCGGAATCGCCGCCGGTGCCGTTCGAGGTGCCGTCGCCCACCTCGTCGGTGGTGCCCTCGGTTCCCTCGGTCACCTCGCCGGATTCCTCGGCGTCGCCGTCGTCCCCGCCCTCCGATGTGCCCTCGGTCTCTTCCGTCGGTTCGTCGGTCGGCTCCTCGTCGATCGCGACGAGGTCGACCGCGTAGTCAGTCTGCCCGTCGGTGACGACGATCGTGCCGGGGAAGAAGCCGCCGGTCGGGACCGTGACCTGCCACTCACCTGCCTCGATGTCCGAGAAGGTGTAGACGTTCGAGCCCGGTGCGGCCGTGGCGCCCTTGGTCTCGCCGGTCCCGGAGAGGAGTTCCACGGTCCGGTCGGCGACCGGTTCGCCGTCGGAGGTGATGGTCACCTGGATGACGTTGGTGGTCGCGCCACCGAGCGACAGGGACACGGACGTCGTCTGCCCGGCCATGACCGAGATCGCGCTCGAGCTCACGGGATCGCGTCCCTCGCCGATGGCCGTCACGGAGAACCGGGCGAGCCCGACCTCAGCGCCGTCCGGCACGAGGCCGTCGAAGGTGACGGTGGCCGTGCCTTCGGCACCCAGGGTCACCATGACGGATTCGGTGCCGCTGGCGTTGAGCGTCGGAAACGGGGTGGTCTCGCTCAGCGTGAGCGCGACCTGCTCGCCGGCGTCGCCACCGTCGAGCGAGACCTCGATCGAACCGAGGCTGGACGGCAACGTCTGGTTGAGGGTGATGTCGGCGCCACCGGAATACCCGGGTGCGACGTAGCGGGTGACCGGCTGACCCTCGTAGCCCTCCGGCGGCGTGAAGGTCACGGCCCACGTCACGTCGTCGGCGAGGTCGGCCAACTCGTACGAGCCGTCCTCGGACGTCGTCGTCGAAACGGTGCCAGCGCTGCTGGTGGCCGTGATGGTCGCCCCCTCGACGCCGCCCCCACCTTCGGCAGAGACCTGACCGGCGATGACCGGCGTCACAACGGCTGGCAGCACGATGTCGAGCCAGTTCGGCTCCGTGTCCGGCCCATCCTTGCGGATCTCGAACGCCTCGTCGACGAGGTACTCCTCGCCATCGCGGGTCGCAGTGATGCGCCAGGTGCCCGACCGGGCCTTGACTGAGAAGTTGTAACCACCATCTGTCATCGGGCCACTGATTCCCGAGTAGGACTCACCCTCGCGCTGAGCCCGCACGAGGACGCCCTCCACGAGTTCACCATCGATCATGTTTCGAACGGTCCCATACAGCATCGAGTTCGTGGGCAGGTCGAAGACGATCGTTTGGGGACTCGTCTCGTGCACAACCACGATGTTGCTGCCGCTCGCGTTCTGGACCCCGGTGGGCGCCCCTGTCGTTGTGATCTGCCACGTGCCCGGCGCGAACAACTGGCCCACACCGAACGACGCCAGTCCGGTTGCGTTCGTGATTGCCGTGAAGCCGACTTCCTCTACGCCTGCGCGCGTCGCCGTCACATTCATGCCGCTCAGATCGGCGAGCGGATCGGCCGTATGCGTGAACTGGATGCTTACTTCCACTGGCGTTGCGATGATGTCGGTGTTGCCCGCAGCCACATCGACCGTCGTCACGCTCTCGGTATCGGTCGCATCGGTGTAGCCGTCCGCCGACAACGTCACCGTCCAACTCGTCGCCGACGC
>JAGXST010000080.1 GCA_018335555.1 Actinomycetota bacterium
GGTCGGGTCCCATGCCGGCCCCCGCCGCGCCGAGGAGGCCGTGGCGGGTGCCGGTGTCGGGAGGGGTGGCCATCAGCGGTTGAGGGTCGTTTCGACCTGCTCGTTCATCTGGGCGACGGCCTCGTCGACCGTGAGGTCACCGGTCATCACCTGCTGGATGGCGTTGGAGAACACCGCGTCGCCCTCGACCGCGCCCCAGTTCGGGCTGGCCGGGTAGCTGCGGGAGTGCTCGACGAGCTGGGTCGTGAAGGCCTCGTAGAGCGGGTCGCTCGCCGCGCTCGACGCCGCGACGCCGGACTCGGTGCCGGGCAGGAACCCGACGGCCTCGGTGAACGCCGTGACCTGCGACGGGTCGAGCATGTGCTCGATGAACCGCACCGCGAGTTCCTGGTTCTCGGAGTCGGCGAAGGTGACGAGGTGGCTGCCACCGGCGAAGGTGTCGCGGGAGCCGCTGGGACCGGCCGGCAGCAGCGCCGTGCCGAGCTTGCCCTCGAGGTCGGGGTTGTCACCCAGGATCGCGCCGAGGTCCCATCCACCGCCGACCATCATCGCCGACTCCTCGTTGGCGAAGGCCGTGCGGACGTCGGCCGAGTTCCAGCTGACCGCGCCCTCGGGCGTCCAGCCACGCTGCCACAACTCGTCGAAGAACCCGATGGCCTCGCGGCCTTCGGCGCTGTCGATACCGGCGGTCCAGCTGTCGCCGTCCTCGGTCGCGATCTCGCCGCCGGCCTGCCAGATCATCGGCAGGAGCAGGTGGTTGTGGTTGCCCGCGACGTGGAAGGGCGCCATGTCGGTCTCGGCCTCGATGGTCTCGCCGGCCGCGATCAGGTCCTCCCAGGTCTCGGGGACCTCGAGTCCGAGGTCTTCGAAGACGTCGGTGCGGTAGATGAAGGCGCGAGCGCCCGCGTACCAGGGGTAGCCGTAGTTGGTGCCGTCGACGGTGCCGGCCTCGACCAGACTGGCGACGTAGTCGGCGTCGGCGTCGGCCTCGACCGGGGCCAGCCCGAGCTCGGCGAACTCGGCCGTCCAGGTCGTGCCCATCTCGGCCACGTCGGGGACCTGTCCGCCACCGACGGCGGTCACGAACTGGTCGTGGGCGTTGCCCCACGGCACGAACTCGAGTTCGATGGTGACGCCGTCGTTGGCTTCCTCGAACGACGTCGCGGACTCGCGAACGATGCGCTCGACCTCGTCGTTGCCGGGTTCCATGATCCAGACGGTCAGGGTCTGGGGGCTGCCGTCGCCGGCCGCCCCGTCGCCGTTGTCGGTGTCGTCGCCGCCGTCGCCGCCGCATGCGGTGACGAGCAGCGCCATGGCGGCCATGCCGGCCAACCAGTTGCGCGTCTTCATACAAGCTCCTATAGCTCGTGGGTGTGTTCTCGTCCGCACCGTCAGGCGATGCGAGTGCTGCCCCGTTGGTACCGAACCAGCAGGCCGGCGGCCTGCAGCCGGTCGAGGTCGAGTCCGGGGAGGGGGCCGGCGAGCCGCCGGGCCCCGTCCAGCGCGTCCCCCCGGGCGCGCTGCACGCGTGCCCCCGGGCACGCGTCCGTCACCAGCGCCGCGAGGGGCGTGGTGACGAGATCGTCGATCTCGCTGAGGCTGCCTGCGAGTCCGATCGTCGTGTCCGGCCGGTCCAGGTGGCGGCAGGCGGCGATGACGGTCTCGGCCAGGGCCCGTACCGCGTCGCGCCAGATCTGTCGGGCGACGTCGTCTCCGCCGCGTGCGGCGTCGGCGACGGCTGCCGCGAACCCGGCGACCGTGCGGACCGCGTCCGGGTCGGACTGCACCCTGCCGGCCAGGCCGTCGAGTGGTCCGAGACCGGCCTCGGCACGGGCGGCGAGCGCTGCCGATCCACCGGGGCGGCCGTCGTGGTGGCGCAGGGCGGCCATGATGCCCTCGCGTCCGATGGCGAAGCCGCTGCCGGCGTCGCCGAGCAGGTAGCCGTGCCCGTCCACCAGGTGGGGGCGGCGGTCGGGTGCCAATGCCAGCGCGACGGCTCCGGTGCCGGCGACCAGGCAGACACCGGGCGAGCCCTTGAGGGCGCCGAGGTGCGCGGTCAGCACATCGCTGGCGAGCACGATCTCGTCGGCGCCGGTCTCGACGGCGAGCTCGTCGCGGAGCGCGGTCGCTGCCGCCGGCGCCTGCGCGAGCCCGGTCGTGCCGAGCGCCAGGGTGTCGATGTGGCCGTCGACCGGCAGTTCTGCGAACGTCGCACGGACGGCCGCGGCGATCCGCCGGGCCCCGTCGGGGTCGGCAAGGCTCGCCCCGCTCGCCCCACGTGCCTCGGCGAGCCGGTGGTCACCATCGAACAACGCCACCCGGCAGGTGGTGCGCCCGACGTCGACGGCCAGGGTCGTGGTCACGTGCGATCCATGGTTTCGTCGTCGGCGGGCGCGGCCTCGGGCGTGAGTTCGGCGGTCAGGCGGTAGCGGTCCCCGCGGTAGACGCTGCGGACGAACTCGACCACGCGTCCGTCCCCGTCCCACGAGGTGCGCTCGAACAGGAACGCGGGGGAGTGCAGCGGCACCTGGAGCAGTGTCGACTCGTCCTCGTCGGTGACCGTCGGTTCGATCTCCTGCAGTCCGCGGGCGAGGTGGATGCCGTAGCGCGATGCGAGCAACTCGTAGAACGAGGCGTCGTTGAGGGCCTCGCCGGTCAACCCGGGCACGAGGTCGACGGGCACGTGCAGGGTCTCGATCGCCATCGGCAACGCGTCTGCGAGGCGCAGGCGCACGACCCGTAGCACCCGGGCGCTCGGCGAGACGTCGAGACGGCGGCCGAGCTGTGGGCCGGCGAAGACCTCCTCGAGTTCCACGGTGCGGCTGTGTGGCACGTGTCCGCGGCGGCGCATGTCGTCCGAGAAGGAGCTCACGTGCAGCGACGCCGCGATCTTCGGCGCGGCGACGAACGTGCCGGACCCGTGGCGGCGCACGAGCCGTCCGTCGCGCACCAGTTCGTCGACGGCTCGGCGCAGCGTCATGCGCGCCACCCCGAGCTCGGCCGCCAGGGCGCGCTCGGGCGGCAGGGCGTCCCCGACCGCGAGCTCGTCGATCAGGCCGCGGAGTTCGGCGTGGATCGACCGGTGCTTCGTGGTCGGCGGCGGCACCGTGTCGCTCACCGGGGGCTCCCTCGTTCGTGCTGTGGACCTCTCACCGTCGTGAACGCTAGGAGGTCTAGACCAGTAATGCAACCGGATGCCGGGAGGATCGGGCGGGTAAGGGCTGCTCAGCCAGGTCCTGCGCCCGGTGTCGATGCAATCTGACACTCAGGTCTAGACACAACGGGCCAGCTGGCCCTAAGGTGCCACCCCCACTGGTCCATACCACTGTGGATCGGTGACCGGGACCCGTCGCGGAGACGGGCCGACACGGGAGATGACACGTGCGAAGAACATTGCTGGCTGCATTCGCCATGCTGCTCGCGGCGGTGCCCGCCGCCGGCGCGGCCGCCGAACCCGCAGCGCAGGAGGCGCAGGTCCGCGCCTTCTGGGTCGACGCGTTCAACCGCGGGATCTACGACGCCGACCAGGTCGCCGAACTCGTCGCCGACGCGACGGCCGCCAACGCCAACACGCTGTTCGTCCAGGTGGGCCGCCGTTTCGACTGCTTCTGCAACGACGCGCTGTACCCGAGGACGGACGCCGCGATCGCGCCTGCCCCCTACGACCCGTTGGCCGAGGTCGTCGAGCAGGCACATGCGGCGGGCATCGAGGTCCACGCCTGGATCAACGCGACGACGCTGTGGAACCAGGCCAACCCGCCGAGCTCACCCGACCACGCGTTCAACCGGCACGGTCCGACCGCGGAGGGGGCCGACCGCTGGCTCAACCGCCGGGCCGACGGCGCGGAACTGATCGGCAACAACGCCTACATCGATCCCGCCAATCCCGACGCGGTCGACTACGTGGTCGCCGGCGTGCGCAGCATCATCGACAACTACGACGTCGACGGGGTCAACTTCGACTACATCCGCTACCCGGACTTCAACAGCGGGGAGTTCGTCAACGACTGGGGCTACACCGACGTCGCCCTCGCCCGCTTCCACGCCGAGACCGGCCGTGACGACGTGCCGGCCATCGACGACCCCGAGTGGTCGGAGTGGCGCCGCGACCAGGTGACCGCCCTGGTGCGCAAGCTCTACCTCGGCGCGTTCGACGCCGACCCCGATGTCGCCGTCAGCGTCAACGCCACCACCTACGCCTACGGCCCGCAGAGCTACGGCGGCTGGGAGGGCGCCCGCCCCTTCGCCAACGTGCTGCAGGACTGGCGCGCGTGGATGGAGGAGGGCATCGTCGACCTCAACGTCGCGATGAACTACAAGCGCGAGTGGGTGCCGGCCCAGGTCCAGATGTTCGACGAGTGGACCGAGGCGCTGGCCGACTTCCAGTACGGCCGCCACGCCGTCAACGGTCCCGCGCTCTACCTCAACGACGTCGAGCACTCGATCGCCCAGGCACGGCGCACCTTCGAGCCCTCCGCGGCCGGGAACGCGCTCGCGGGGTGGAGCGGCTACTCCTACGCGAACCCCTCGCAGACGGCAACGGCCGGTAGCGCGGCGGTCAAGGACGCCGAACGCGACGCGCTGATCGCGGCCTTGACCACCGACGACCCCGAGGGGGCTTCGCCGCTGTTCGCCGAGCCGGCGGCGGTCCCGGACATGCCGTGGAAGACCGCGCCGACGACCGGACATCTCGCCGGGACGGTCACCGTCGACGGGGACGTCGCCGACCAGGTCGAGGTCACCGTCCGGCCGCTCGGCCACGGCGGCGAGGTACGTACCGCCCTCACCGACGGCTCGGGCTGGTTCGGCCTCGTCGACCTCGCGCCCGGCCGTTACCAGGTGCGCGTCGACGACAGCGGCGTGGAGGGTCCGCGCAACCGGGTCGTCACGGTGACCGCCGGTGACCTGCATGAGGTGGCGATCCACGCCAAGAGCGGCTGAGCAACGCCGCCCAGCGGGCCTGCCGACCGGCATGGTCGGCCGGCCCGCTGGCGCGGCGCGACCTCAGGCGGTCCAGCCGAGCACGCTCTCGCCGAAGGTGAGCGTGCCGAACCAGACCGCCGCGTTGAGGACCGGGACGAGCGGGGTGGACAGCGGTCGGGTGCGGGCCAGCCTGACCAGGATGGCCACGGCCAGGAACCAGACCGCGGCCAGGACGAGGATCGCCCACAGCGGCGCGACGAGCCCGCTCGTGAGGGTGAAGAAGCCGGCGAACAGTTGCAGAACGGCCGCGATCGCGATGGCGGCGACGCCGAGCGCGGACGGGCGGGAGCGTGTGGTCGGGGCGGGGGTCGGGGCGGGCGTGGTCATCTTCGTCTCGGTTGCTCGGGTGCCCTGTCGGGCATGGTGCCGGCAGCATCGTCGCACCTGCGGGTGCGTTCCACCCGGCACCGCCCCCGGGTCCGTCTTGGGGTTGCCGGTAGCCTCCCGTCCATGACGCCGGCCCTGCAGCGACCCACACAGGCGCTCGCCGGCCTGCTCGCCGCCGGACCGACGCTGGTGGTCAGCGGCGCCGGGATCTCGACCGACTCCGGCATCCCCGACTACCGCGACGCCACCGGTCGGATGCGGCACACCTCGCCGATGACCTTCCAGCGCTTCGTCGGCAGCGTCGACGACCGTCGCCGGTACTGGGCACGCTCGCACCTCGGCTGGCCGAGGATCGCCGCGGCCCGCCCGAACACCGGCCACCTCGCCGTGGCCGCACTGCAGGCCGCGGGACGGCTCAGCGGCGTGGTGACCCAGAATGTCGACGGCCTGCACGGCGCGGCCGGCGCGGTCGACGTCATCGACCTGCACGGGCGCCTCGACACCGTCGTGTGCCTCGACTGCGGGGTCCGGCGGCCGCGGCTGGAACTCGGCCTGCGCCTCGACGCGGTGAACCCCGGGTTCCGCGCCGGCCGGCTGGCGGACGCGAGCCACCGGCCCGATGGCGACGTGGTGATCCCCGACGACGACGTGGCCGGGTTCCGGATCGTCGACTGCCGCCGGTGCGGCGGCGTTCTCAAGCCCGACGTGGTGTTCTTCGGCGAGCACGTCCCGTCGGCGCGGTTCCGGGCCGCGCTGGGCCTGCTCGACCGCTCGGCGTCGCTGCTCGTGCTCGGATCCTCGCTGATGGTCGGGTCCGGCTTCCGCTTCGTCACCGCGGCCGTGCGACGCGGACTGCCCGTCGCGATCGTCACGCGGGGCATGACCCGCGGTGACCGTCACGCCGACCTCAAGGTGGACGCACTGCTCGGCGAGGTGCTGCCGGCCCTCGCCGCGGTGGCGGTGGGCCGGACGGGCCCCACGTCCCACGACGCCGCGCTCGCCGGGTAGCGTCCTTCTCCATGAGCGATGTGAAGAATCTCGAACTCGACCTGCCGTGGATGCAGGAGGTCCTTCTGGAGCTCCTGCGCGTGCCCAGCCCGTCGGGGCGCACCGACGTGGTCATGCAGCACGTCGGTGAACGCCTCGAGGAGATCGGGCTGCCCTTCGAGGTCACCCGGCGAGGTGTCATGGTCGGCAGCCTCGACGGGGGCGAGGGCGTCCTCGATCGGGCCGTGGTCATCCACACCGACACGATCGGGTGCATGGTCCAGGCGCTCAAGGACAACGGCCGGCTCGCGATCGTGCCGGTCGGTACCCACAGTGCGCGCTTCTCGGAGGGCAGTCGGGTCACGATCCTGACCGACGACCCCGAGCACACCTACACGGGCACGATCCTGCCGACCAAGGCGTCGGGGCACGCCTTCGGTGACGACGTCGACACCCACCCGATCGGCTGGGAGCACGTCGAGGTCCGGGTCGACGAACACGTCGCGACCGCGCAGGACCTCGCCGACCTCGGCATCCAGGTCGGCGACTTCGTCGCCCAGGTCGCCTTCCCGGTGATCAGCCGCAGCGGGTACGTGACCTCGCGCCACCTCGACGACAAGGCGGGCGTCGCGGCCACGCTGGCGGCCTTCAAGGCGGTGCTCGACGCGGGCCTCGAACTCGAGGTCGGCGCCCACCTGCTGATCACGACCGCCGAGGAGGTCGGCCACGGCGCCTCGTCCGGGCTGTACCAGGACGTCGCCGAACTGGTATCGGTCGACGCGGCCGTGGTCGCCCCCGGCCAGCACTCGACCGAGACCGGCGTGTCCATCGCCATGCAGGACCTGCACGGACCCTTCGACTACCACCTCTCCCGCAAGTTGCACGGACTCGCGAAGGACCACGGCATCGAGGCCCACCGCGACGTGTTCCGCTTCTACCGCTCGGACGTCGCCTCCGCGCTCGAGGCCGGCGCCGAGACCCG
>JAGXST010000081.1 GCA_018335555.1 Actinomycetota bacterium
TCGGGGGTGTTCAAGGAGGCCTACGACCGCGGTGACCCGTTGGTCGCCGACCTGCTCGATGCCGCGATCGAGGCGCTCGGGGCCGGCATCGCCAGTGCCGTCAACCTCCTCGACGTCGACGTCGTCGTGCTCGGTGGGGGACTGGCCGACAAGTTCGGCGAGTGGTTCCGTATGCGCGTCGACGCCGCGATGCGTCCCCACCTGTTCCTGCAGCCACCCCGTGTCCGGGTCGTCGCCGCCGAACTCGGCGACGAGGGTGGGGCGATCGGTGCGGCGCTGCTGGCCGCCGGCGGCTGACGGCGGATCGGCCGTTCGGGCGCCTCGCGGGCTTGGAGTCGCGGGCCGCGCGGTGGCAGGCTCCCTCGTCGCACGTCCGGTCGCGACGTGAGTCCCCGAGGAGCCTGCCGTGTCCCACCTGACGCACGCCGAAACGCTCGTCACCGCCCTGGAAGGGATCGTCGCCACGGCCGCGGAGGGGCTGGCAGCGAAGTCCGAGAAGGACGGTCGCATCTCGACCGCGCTGCTCGACCAGCACCAGACCGTGGCGTACGACCTCGCGTCGGTCGCGTCGGCCGTCGCTGCGGCGCGGCACCTGCTGGGCTACGGCGAGAAGGGCGATCACGAGGCCGCCCTGGCGCTGGCCTACGCCGCCGACGTCGCGGTCGACCTGCAGGGCCGCGTCGCAGGCCGGCAATCGCAGTGGGGCCTCGAGGGGGACGTGCTCGCCGAGGTCGCGGACGCGCTCGCGGCCGGCCGTGACCCACAGTTCCTCGCCGACCTCGCCGACAAGGTCCTCGCCAACGGCGAGGCCGGTCCACGGCACCTGTCCGAGGAACTCGAGATGGTGCGCCAGACCTTCCGGCGGTTCGCCGAGGACAAGGTCATGCCGGTGGCCGAGGAGGTGCACCGCCACGACCGGGACATCCCCGAGAACGTGATCTCGGGGCTGGCCGAACTCGGCTGCTTCGCGCTGTCGATCCCGGAGGAGTACGGCGGGTTCTCGGCCGGCGGCGAGGACGAACTGCTCAACATGGTGCTGGTCACCGAGGAACTCTCGCGCGGCTCGCTCGGCGTGGCCGGCTCGTTGATCACCCGGCCCGAGATCATCGGTACCGCCATCCTCAAGGGGGGTACCGACGAGCAGAAGCAGACCTGGCTGCCCGCGATCGCCTCCGGCGAGAAGATGTGCGGAGTCGCGGTGACCGAGCCCGACTACGGCTCGGACGTCGCCGGCGTGAAGATGTCGGCGACCCGTGACGGGGACGACTGGGTCCTCAACGGCGTCAAGACCTGGTGCACCTTCGGTGGTCGTGCCGACTACCTGCTGGTGCTCGCGCGCACGGACCCGGACCGTTCCCTGGGCCACCGGGGGCTGAGCCTGTTCGTGGTCGAGAAGCCCGCGTTCGAGGGCCACGAGTGGAAGGCCGAGCAGGACGGTGGTGGATCACTCGATGCCAGGGCCATCCCGACCATCGGGTACCGCGGCATGCACTCGTTCGAGATCAGCTTCGACAAGTGGCGCGTCCCGCACGCGAACCTGATCGGCGAGGACGACGGCCTCGGCCGCGGGTTCTACCTGCAGATGCAGGCGTTCGCGAACGCCCGCCTGCAGACCGCCGCCCGGGCCCTTGGCGTCATGCAGTCCGCCCTCGAGCACGCCACCGGCTACGCCAAGGAACGCCACGTCTTCGACACGCCGCTGGCCGACTACGAGATCAACCGGACCAAGATCGCCCGGATGGCGGCGCTGATCGCCGCCTGCCGCGTGTTCGCCACCGACGTCGCCCGGCAACTCGCCCGCGGTGACGACGACGCCGCCCTGGCCGCCAGCCAGGTCAAGCAGTTGTCGTGCCGCGTGTCGGAGTGGGTGACCCGCGAGGCGCAGCAGATCCACGGCGGCTACGGCTACGCGGAGGAGTACACGGTCTCGCGGCTGTTCGTCGACGCACGGGTGTTGTCGATCTTCGAGGGCGCCGACGAGGTGTTGGCACTGCGGGTCATCGCCAGGACCCTGCTCGGCAACGCGCTGGTTTCATGAACCGGGCGGTATCCGAGCGCCGCTAGGGTCTCGCGCAGGTTGTGACCCAGGCGGCGAGGTAGGCGTGCTCGAACTCGACTCACTGCGGCGCGTCTACGGCGACGTCGTCGCGCTCGACGGGTTGTCCTTCGCCGTGCGTCCCGGCCAGTTGTGTGGCTTCCTCGGCCCCAACGGTTCCGGCAAGACCACGGCGATGCGGGCGGTGCTCGGCGTCACGCGCCTCGACGGCGGCGAGGTCCGCTGGCGGGGGGCACTGATCACGGCACAGATGCGGGCCGCGACGGGATATCTGCCCGAGGAGCGCGGCCTCTACGCCAAGATGCCGATCGGTGAACAACTGGTGTATTTCGCCCGCCTGCACGGCAGTTCGGCCGCGGCAGCGGCCTCCCGGGTCGCCGAGCTGCTCGACAAGCTCGGGCTGAGGGACCGTATGGGCGACCCGACCGAGAAGCTCAGCCTCGGCAACCAGCAACGGGTGCAGTTCGCGGCCGCCCTGGTGCACGAACCGGACCTGCTCGTGCTCGACGAGCCGTTCAGCGGACTCGATCCGATCGCGGTCGACACGATGTCGCTGCTGCTGCGCGAGCAGGCCGAGCGGGGCGCCGCCGTGGTGTTCTCCTCGCACCAACTCGACCTCGTCGAGGACCTGTGCACCACCGTCGCGATCGTCAACCGCGGCCGTACGGTGCTGCACGGCGAGGTCCGTGCACTGAAGGCGCGTGGCCCGACACGCCTGCGCGTGACCGTCGACGGCGACGATGGCTGGCTGTCGTCCATCCCGGTCGGGGCCGAGGTGATCGGCCGCAACAACGGCGAGGTGACGCTCGTGCTCGGCGACGACGTCGACGCGGTCGGTGTGCTCCAGCATGCCCGCACCAGTGGCGTGGTCACCGCGATGAGTCTCGAGCAGCCACGATTGTCCGAGTTGTTCCGCGACGCCATGGAGGAGCGGGCCTGATGCGCACCCGACAGGTCCTGCTCGTCGCCCAGCGCGAGATCCGCCAGCGCCTGCGCTCGAAGGCGTTCGTGGGCACCACGGCACTGCTCGCCGTGGTCGTCCTCGGCGCCGCGGTCGTGTTCACCAGCGGGGTCGGCCCCTTCGGCGATCAGGGCGACGCCGGCGCGGACGACGAGGTGACCGCGCCGGTCGAGGTCGCCGTGGTCGGCGAACTGTCCGAACCGGCCCGGGCCGCCATCACCGCCAGCGCCGGCGCGGAGCCGGTGTGGCTCGAGGTCGACGACCTCGGCGCGGCCAGGCAGGCGATCACGGACGGCGCGGCATTCGCGGTCGCCGACGGTGGTAGACGCTTGTTGGCGCGACAGCCGTCGGGGCCGTTCGAGTCACCCGTCCCGTTCGGGACCGTCGAGGCGCTGGGCATCGCGGTCAGCATGGAGGCCGCCGGTGCGGACGCCGCCGAGGTGGACGCCGCGCTGCGTCCCGTGGCCATCCAGATCGAGACCGTCCAGACCGGCGAGGGCGTCGATGCCGAGACCGCAGCCGGCCGCTTCGCCGTGGCCTATGGCGGCTCGTTCGCGCTGTACATGGCGCTGGCCTTCTTCACCCAGATCGTGGCGACCGGCGTGATCGAGGAGAAGGGGTCACGGGTCGTCGAGTTGATGCTCCCGGCGGTGCCACCCCGCCAACTGCTCGGCGGCAAGTTGCTCGGGCTCGGCCTGATCGGCACGGCCCAGATGGTGGTGATCGTGGTGCCGGCGCTGGTGTACGTGCTGGTCCGACAACCCGACCTGCTGCCGCCGGGGACCGGTGCGTCCCTGGCGTCGGTCGTGGTGTTCTTCGCACTCGGGTTCGCGCTCTACGCCGGTGTGACCGGCGGCCTCGCGGCGCTGGCGTCGCGCGTGGAAGACCTCCAGTCGGTCATCATGCCGCTGTGGGCGATCCTGATCGTCGCCTTCATGCTGTCGTTCCCGACGTTGGGCGCGCCCGACAGCACCCTGGCCGTGATCGCGACCTTCGTGCCCTTCTCGGCGCCGTTCGTGGTGCCCGTCCGCCTCGCGCTGGTCGAACTGCCGCTGTGGCAGGCGGCCCTGTCCGGACTGATCGTCCTGGTCAGCGCCGGACTGCTCACCATGCTCGCCGCGCGCCTGTACGAGGGATCGATCCTGCGCGGCGGCGGCAAGGTCGGCTACCGGGCCGCCTGGCGTGGCGCCCGGGGCTGACGTCTGGGCGAAACCCGGTACTGCTGGTTCCGCATCGAGCCCTACGGTGCCCTGGCCTGACGCGAGGAGAGACGATGAGGGCAGACAGCCACGACCTGATCCGCGTGCAGGGCGCCCGCGAGAACAACCTCAAGGACGTGCACGTCGAGCTGCCGAAACGCCGCCTGACGGTGTTCACGGGCGTGTCGGGTTCCGGCAAGAGTTCGCTGGTGTTCGGCACGATCGCGGCCGAGTCGCAGCGGTTGATCAACGAGACCTACAGCGCGTTCGTGCAGGGATTCATGCCGACACTGTCGCGGCCCGAGGTGGACCGCCTCGAGGGGCTGACGACCGCGATCATCGTCGACCAGGAACGGATGGGCGCCAACCCGCGCTCGACCGTCGGGACCGCCACCGACGCGAACGCGATGCTGCGGATCCTGTTCAGCCGGCTCGGCGACCCGCACGTCGGCTCGCCCAACGCCTTCTCGTTCAACGTGCCGTCGGTCAGCGCCAGCGGCGCGATCACCGTCGATCGCGGCGAGGGGACGTCCAAGGCGCAGAAGGTCACGTTCAACCGCCTGGGCGGGATGTGCCCGCGCTGCGAGGGCATGGGCAACGTCAGCGACTTCGACCACACCGCGCTCTACGACGCCGACAAGTCGCTCGACGAGGGGGCGCTGCTCGTTCCCGGCTACAGCATGGACGGCTGGTACGGGCGCATCTACCGCGGCTGCGGATTCTTCGACCCCGACAAGCCGATCAGGGACTACTCCAGGCAGGAACTCGACGACCTGCTCCACAAGGAACCGACCAAGATCAAGGTCGACGGCATCAACGTGACCTTCGAGGGCGTGATCCCGAAGATCCAGAAGTCGATGCTGTCCAAGGACGTCGAGGCGATGCAGCCCCACATCCGTCGCTTCGTCGAAGCGGCGGTGACGTTCACGACCTGCCCGTCGTGCGCCGGCACGCGGCTGGGTCCCGAGGCCCGCTCGTCGAGGATCCGCGGCAGGAACATCGCCGAGCTGTGTGCGATGCAGATCAGCGACCTGCGCGAGTGGATCCGCGACCTCGACGAACCCTCGGTGACGCCGCTGCTCGCCGGCCTGCAGCACCTGCTCGACTCGTTCGTCGAGATTGGGCTCGGCTACCTCTCGCTCGAGCGACCGGCCGGCACCCTGTCGGGCGGCGAGGCGCAGCGCACCAAGATGATCCGCCACCTCGGCTCGGCGCTGACCGACGTCACCTACGTGTTCGACGAGCCCACGATCGGCCTGCACCCCCACGACATCCAGCGGATGAACGATCTGCTGCTGCAGTTGCGGGACAAGGGCAACACCGTGCTGGTCGTGGAGCACAAGCCCGAGACGATCGCCATCGCCGACCACGTCGTCGACCTCGGCCCGGGGGCTGGTTCGGCCGGTGGCGAGGTGGTGTTCGAGGGCACGGTCGAGGACCTGCGGACCACCGACACGGTCACGGGCCGCCACCTCGACGACCGGGCACGTCTCAAGGAGCGGGTCCGGACCCGGACCGGCGCCATGGAGGTGCGCGGTGCGTCGCTGCACAACCTCGCCGGTGTCGACGTCGACATCCCGCTCGGCGTGCTGTGTGTGGTCACCGGCGTGGCCGGGTCCGGCAAGAGCTCGCTGATCCACGGTTCGGTCGCCGGCCGCGACGGGGTGGTCGTGATCGACCAGGGCGCGATCAAGGGCTCCCGGCGCAGCAACCCGGCCACCTACACCGGCCTGCTCGACCCGATCCGCAAGGCCTTCGCCAAGGCCAACGGCGCAAAACCGGCGCTGTTCAGCTCCAACTCCGAGGGCGCCTGCCCGACCTGCAACGGCGCGGGCGTGATCTACACCGACCTCGGCATCATGGCGACCGTCGAGTCGACCTGCGAGGACTGCGAGGGGCGTCGGTTCCAGGCCGCCGTGCTCGAGTACACGCTCGGCGGGAAGAACATCGCCGAGGTGCTCGCGATGCCGGTGACCGAGGCCGAGCAGTTCTTCGCCGACGGCGACGTCCGGACCCCGGCCGCCCACAAGATCCTCGAGCGGCTCTCCGACGTCGGACTCGGCTACATCACCCTCGGTCAGCCGCTCACGACGCTGTCGGGCGGGGAACGTCAGCGGCTGAAACTGGCCATCAACATGGCGGAGAAGGGCGAGGTGTACGTCCTCGACGAGCCGACGACCGGCCTCCACCTCGCCGACGTCGAGCAGTTGCTGCTGCTGCTCGACCGTCTGGTCGACGCCGGCAGGTCGGTGATCGTGATCGAGCACCACCAGGCCGTGATGGCGCACGCCGACTGGATCATCGACCTCGGCCCCGGCGCCGGTCACGACGGGGGCAACATCGTCTTCGAGGGCACGCCGGCCGATCTCGTCGCCGACGCCGCGACCATGACCGGCACGCACCTGGCCGCCTACGTGGGCGCCTGATCCGCGGCAGCCGTCGCATTTCGCGTCCATGCGCACGACCCCGAACGGACGCTTGATGATGCACGTGACTCGCCGATGGGGAAGGACCGGCTGGCCCGGGCCGGTCCGATGCTGGTCCGAAGCTGTCGGTGCGCGCCGATCGGGCGGCAGCACCGCGAACCGGGAGGAGGTGGGCGGTGACGAACGAGGGGTCGGAGCGCCGACGCCTCCGCGAGGTCCTCGATGCGACCCGCGAGGCGTACTTCTGTGTCGACGCCTCGGGCAGGGTGGTGCACTACAACCGTGCGGCCGAACAACTGCTCGGCATCGATCGCTCGGCCCTGCAGCAGGTCGACCTGATCGGCGTGTTCGTCACCGAACGCGTCCGGATGCAGGAGGAGTTCGCCGAACAGGCCCGTCGCCTCGACCACGCGCAGAGCCTCGCGGGCCTGGGCAGTTGGGAACAGGAGTTGGCGACCGGCGCGGTGCGGTGGTCGCCACAGCTGTACCGCATCCTCGCGATGGACGAGGATGCGCCGGTGACCGCGGCCACGTTGCTCGATCGGGTGCACCCGGAAGACCTGGCGGAGACGGCCGCGGCGATGGCCGGCGCTCTCGAGGATGGCGACTCGCTGCACCTCGACACGCGCATGGTCCGCGCCGACGGACAGTGTCGGTGGGTGGCACTCCACGCCGACGTGGTGACCGGAGCCGACGGCACCGCGGTCCGGGTGAGCGGCATCGTCCACGACATCACCGACCGCAAACTGGCCGAACTCGAACTCGAACGGCTCACGGTCACCGACGCGCTGACCGGCCTGGCGAACCGCAAGCTGCTGGACGAGCGCCTCGAGACCGCACTGCTCGAGAGCGAGGTGGTCGGCCCCTCCGTGGCCCTGCTCCTGCTCGATCTCGACCGGTTCAAGCCCGTCAACGACATCCACGGGCACGCGGCAGGCGATGCCGTGCTCGTCGAGATCGCCGACCGCCTCGCCCGGTGCGTACGGCCGGGTGACACGCTCGCCCGACAGGGCGGCGACGAGTTCTGCGTCGTGCTGCCCGGGGCCGACCGTGCCGACGCGATGCAGGTCGCCCAGCGGCTGGTCGACGCGGCCTCGGCGCCGGTACGGATCCCCGACGGGACCGAGGTGACCATCGGCGCCAGTGTCGGAGTCGCCGTCTCGGCACCGCCCTCGAAGGGCATCGGTGAGCTACGACGGGAAGCCGACCGGGCGCTCTACACGGCCAAGCGCAGTGGTCGGGGCCGGTTCGCCGTCTTCACGGCGGACCTCGAGCTGGCCGGGACCGACCACCTGCGCGTCCACGCCGCCGATGCCCGCGCATGGGCCGACTACATGGGCACCCTGCGCGACGAGATCGCCCGCCGCAAGGACGAAGGCCGGCTCGCGACATCCACCAAGGCACCGACCTCGGTGTTGCGCACCCTCGAAACGCTGATCTCGGCCATCGCGCATCTGCCGCCGCACGAGGACGACGCCAAGCTGCCGCTGCCCGAGCGCCTGCAACTGGAGGAGTTCGTGTTCCACCAGAGCATGGTGCACACCTGGGCCGACACCCTGGCCGATGACGGCGTGCTGACCACGCGCCGCCCGCCTGCTGCAGATGCCTTCTGGTACCAACTGCACCTGGCGGCGACCACGGACGGCCCGGTGACCACACACGGGCAACTCGACGACCGCTCGCTCGGGTGACCGTCCGATTCAGCGGCCGGTGAAGTCGGGTGGGCGGCGTTCGCGGCCGGCAGCGAGCCCTTCGAGCAGGTCGTCGCTGCCGTAGCTCACCGCCTGGCACTCGGCCTCGCGTTGCAGGGCCGTCGCAAGGTCTGCCCCCTCCGTCGTGGTGAGCGTCTGCTTGAGCTGGCGGACCGTCAGCGGACTGGCGGCGGCAACCTCCTCGGCCAACGCGATCGCGCGAGGCAGCACCTCGTCGGCCGGTAGCGACTCCAGCGCCATCCCGGCGCTCGCGGCCTCGCGCCCCGACACCAGTCGTCCGGTGTAGAGCCACTCGGCGGCGCGCTGTGGCCCGAGCACGCGCGTCAACAGCCACGAGCCGCCCATGCCCGGGTGCAGTCCGAGGCGGGCGAAGTTGAGCCCCACCTTCGCCTCGTCGGCCACGATCCGCAGGTCGCAGGCCAGCGCGACGCAGAGACCGGCGCCGACGGCATGACCGTTGATCGCGGCGATGACGGGCACGGGCAGGTCGCGCACGCTGAGGAAGCGGGCGTAGAACTCGCGCATGAAGTCCGTTGCGTCGTAGCCCTCGTCGCGCGTGCGGCGGGCGAGGTCCTCGAGCATCGCGAGGTCGCCTCCGGCCGAGAACGCGGGCGGGGTTCCGGTCAGCACGACGGCACGCAGGCCCGGATCGTCCTGGAGACCTGCGGCCGCGTCGCGCAGCGCATCGCCCATCGACTCGGTCATGGCGTTGCGGCGCTCGGGGTCGTCCAGCGTCAGGATCGCGACCCCGTCGTCGCGTCGTTGGGTCCGCACACTCACCGGCAGCCTCCTCGTCCGACGCGCAGGCTAGGCAACCGTGGACGAGAAGCCGGCCCCCGGGGGAGATCCCGGGGGCCGGCAGGTGCCGTGGTGCGTGCGCGCTCGCCTCGGGCGGGTCAGGCGGCGCGACGGGTCACGGCGGGTGGGGTGGGCTGGTCGGTGAAGCGGTGCACCACCGTGGAGACGGGTTCGTCGGCGACGCGCGCCGCCAGGCGAACCAGTTGGCCCGCCACGACGACGCGCGCTCGAGACGGTGGGCGCGCGCGTCGAGGGTGCTGTCTGCGAGCGGCTGCGGCGAGCAGGTCGTCGCGGACGCGCAGGTCGGCCTCGTGGTGGAGCAGTTCGGGGTGCAACATGACGGTTCCTTGGGTGTGTGGGGTGGGTGGGCGTCCGAGCGGACGTGTCGCGGGTGGTCCGGCGGGGTCGGTTCGAAACTCTCGCCTCGCGCTTCGAAGCTAGAGAGGGTCGAGGACCCCACCGGACCGGGTCCGTGCAGACCGCCCGAGCGGCAACGAAAAGAGCCGGCGGGGAATCCGCCGGCTCGCCTC
>JAGXST010000082.1 GCA_018335555.1 Actinomycetota bacterium
GTCGACGACGGACCCGACGAGGTCGCCGTCGAACTCGACGAACAGGTCGAACGGGCCCGCGAACGCGAACTCGAGGCCCGCGTCCGGCTCGAGCGCACCACCGAGCAGGTCCGCCACCTCGAACTGCAGGCCCAGGGTCTGCGCCAGGAGGCCGAGGAGGTCGAGGCGGCCCTCGCCGACGCCGCCCGCCGTCGCGAGCTGCGTCGCGAGGGGATCGTGCGCTGCGGCGAACTCGCCCTGGTCGCGCGCGACGCCACCGAGGCGCTCGGCCGCGCGATCGCGGCCGCGGCCACCGAACGCGACGGCGTGCAGAGCGATCTCGCCCGGGTCCGCGGCCAGCTCGCACAGGCGCGCGAAGCCGTCGGCGAGGCGACAGGGTCGCTGGACGAGTTGCGCGAGCGACGGCACGCCGCCGAACTGCGCCGCGCCGACGTCGGCAACCGGCTGCAGCAGCTCACCGACCGGCTGCGCAGCGAGTTCTCGCTCACGCCGGACGAGGTCCGCGCCGAGCACCCCGAGGCCCACGACTACGACGAGGCGGCGCTGACCGAGCGCGACGACGTATTGGTCCGCAAGCTCGGCCTGCTCGGCCGGGTCAACCCGCTGGCCCTCGAGGAGTTCAAGGCGCTCGAGGAACGCCACGCGTTCCTGTCCGACCAACTCGACGACCTGCGCCGGTCCAAGCGCGACCTCGAGGAGGTGGTCGTCGCCGTGGACGACCGCATCCGGGCCGTGTTCCGCGACGCGTTCGACGACATCGCGCGCGAGTTCGAACTCACCTTCGCGACCGTGTTCCCCGGCGGCCACGGGCGGCTGGTGCTGACCGAGCCCGACGACATGCTCATCACCGGCATCGAGGTCGAGGCCCGCCCGCCGGGCAAGAAGGTCACCCGCCTGTCGCTGCTCTCGGGCGGCGAGCGGTCGCTGACCGTGCTCGCGTTCGTGTTCGCCATCTTCCGCGCCCGCCCGAGCCCCTTCTACGTGCTCGACGAGGTCGACGCCGCACTCGACGACGTCAACCTGCAGCGGCTGTTGCGGGTCGTGCGCAGCTTCCGCGGGCATGCCCAGATCATCATGGTGACCCACCAGAAGCGTTCGATGGAGATCGCCGACATGCTCTACGGGATCACCATGGGCCCCGATGCGGTCACCAAGGTGGTCGCCGAGCGGTTGCGTACCCCGGCCGCCGTCGAGGCGCTCGAGGCGCGTGCCAGCGACGCACCGACCGAGGCGGTCGCTCTCGACGACGCCGAGCTCGAGGCGTCCGCGGTCGACGCACCGGTCGAGGAGCCCGTGGGCAGCTGAGCGACGTCGGCCGGTAGCTTCGCAAGCCCGCTGCCGCCGTCCCGCCCAGGAACCGAGTCGATGGACTTCCTCACCGCAACACCGGAACTGCTCATCGTCGTGGCCGCGCTCGCGGCCGGCCTGATCGGTGGCCTCGGCGTCGCACGGCGCCGCAAGGGCGAGGACACCGACGCCCCGCCCCGGCCGCGCACGAAGCGGGACACGCTCGAACTCCCGATCGAGGACGACCCGGAGCCCGGCGCCGCCGATGGGGCGGTGCTCGACGAGGCGCCGCCCACCGTCCCGGACACCCCGGAGTCGTTGGTCGAGGCTCCGACGCTCACGCCGCGTGAGCGGTTCCGTCAGCGGCTGTCGCGGACGCGCAACGTGCTCGGCGCGTCGGTCGCGGACCTGTTCGGGCGTGGCGTCACCGACGAGGCCTGGGACGGGCTCGAGGAGGCGCTGATCACCGCCGACGTCGGGGTCACGGCGACGATGGAGATCGTCGAGGACCTGAAACGGCGCAGCCGCGAGGAGGGCGCGACCACGCCCGAGGCCGTGGTGGAGATGCTCAAGCAGGAGCTCCGCGCCGCACTCGGCTCCGCCGACCGCTCGCTCGGCCGCGCGACCGACGAGGGGCCGACCGTGTGGCTGGTCACCGGCGTCAACGGCACCGGCAAGACCACCACCATCGGCAAACTGGCCGCGATCGAGCAGCGCGAAGGCCGCAGCCTCGTGCTGGCCGCCGCCGACACCTTCCGTGCCGCCGCCGCCGACCAGCTCGGCATCTGGGCGCAGCGCACCGGTGCACACCTGGTCCGCAAGGACGAAGGCGCCGACCCCGCCTCGGTCGCCTTCGAGAGCTACACCGCCGCCGCCGAACGCGACGCCGACCTGCTGATCGTCGACACCGCCGGCCGTCTGCACAACAAGCGCGAGCTGATGGACGAGCTCGGCAAGGTCAAGCGCGTGCTCGAGAAGCAGGCCGGGCCGCTCGAGGAGACCCTGCTGGTCCTCGACGCCACCACCGGCCAGAACGGCATCAGCCAGGCCCGCGCCTTCCTCGAGGCGGTCGAGGTGACCGGCATCGCGCTGACCAAGCTCGACGGGTCGTCCAAGGGCGGCATCGTCGTCGCCGTCCAACGCGAACTCGGTCTACCGGTCAAGCTCGTCGGCCTCGGCGAGGAGATCGACGACCTCGCCCCGTTCGACCCCGACCTGTTCGTCGACGGCCTGTTCGCGCAGCTCTGATCCGTTTGCCGCCGGTTCCTCCGCCCCGGGTGGGGGAGCGGGCCACCGCGTCTGCCTGACTGGTCACCGGCGGCGGCGCGTCGTCTGCCTGACTGGTCACCGGCGGCGGCGCGTCGTCCCCCCGGTGGGCGAGCGGGCCGCTCACCCGCCGGCCCGGCGGAGGCCGGCGCGGCAGGCCTTCTCGAACCGGATCTGGTCGCGCCAGCGGCGCCATACGCCCTGCGGGTCGGTGACCTGGACCCGCTCGTCGTACTCCGCGGTCGCCAGGACCCCGTCACGGACGTCCCCCCGCCAGCGACGCCACCAGGGCCGGTCGAGATCGGGGATGTCGGCACCGTGCTGCAGGATCGTCGTGGGACCGTCCGGCAACGGCGAGGTGACGGCCGCCTCACGATCCTGCCGGTCGAGGTCGACCGTCGTCGCACACCCGTGGCCGGCCACGGTGGTCACTGCCAGCGCATCGCGGAACGGGTGCGTGGTCACCTCCTCGATGCGGGTGACGCGGACGAGAATGCGCGGCAGGTACCAGGGATGCTCGGCCCGAAGCAGCGGGCTGTCGACGAACCGTCGTGCCGGCGGATGCTTGGCCAACTCCTGGTTGAGGAAGTGCTCCTCGAACTCGGTGCCGCGCAGGTCCTCGTGCACGCTGACGTGGGCCCAGGCGGACACGGGTGAACCCCCACCACCGAGTGCCGGACTGGTGACCGAGAACAACACCGCCTCGGCGCCGGCGAGCCGCCTGCCGAGGTCGAGGCGGTCGAAGGTCAGCGCCAGGGCGGGTCGGTCGCGGTGCACGAGCGGCACCACGGTGGCCGCATCGGGCCGACCGTCGGGGTCCAGCCACGCGATTTCGGCCAGTGGAGCGGCCCGCCACGCGGATACCAACTGGTGTTTCGACATCGTTTGGGGTCCACCTAGTTGACTGATCAGGCAAAGCTAGGCAGGGTTCACCCGAACCGCCGCATCACACCAGCACGGTGGGGGCCCCGAGCGTGGGAGCAAGGGGCCGGTGTCGCGGCACGAACCGGGAGGAACGCCGTGCCCGCAATCGTCGTGCTCGTCGTCGTCATGGGGATGTTCTACCTCGGATGGCGCTACTACTCGCTCTATCTCGCAGACAGGGTCTACGCGCTCAACGACGCCAACATCACACCAGCCCACACGTTCAATGACGGGGTGGACTACGTCCCGACGAACAAGCACGTCCTGTTCGGTCACCACTTCACCTCGGTCGCAGGCGCCGCACCCATCGTCGGCCCCGCCATCGCGGTCTTCTGGGGCTGGTTGCCGGCCCTGATCTGGGTCGTGATCGGCACGATCTTCGCGGCCGGTGTCCACGATTTCGGGTCGATCGTGGTGTCGGTCCGCAACCGGGCGCAGAACATCGGCACGTTGACCAGTTCGGTGATCAACCCGCGCTCGCGCAGCCTGTTCCTGGCGATCATCTTCTTCCTGCTCACGCTGGTGAACGCGGTCTTCGCGGTCGTGATCGGCAACCTGTTCGTCGCCAACCCTGGCGCCGTCATCCCGATCGTGGTCGAGATCCCGCTCGCCATCGGCATCGGCGCCTACATCTACCGGACCAAGTCCAGCGCCCTGGTGCCCTCGATCATCGGTGTCGTGGTCCTGTACGCGCTGATCCTGGTCGGCCAGGCGTATCCCATCGACCTCACCGGCGCGGCCGAGGCCATCGGCATGGGACCGCGCACGCTGTGGATCCTGCTGCTGTTCCTCTACGCCTTCATCGCCTCGCGCATCCCGGTCTGGGTGCTGCTCCAGCCGCGCGACTACATCAACAGCCACCAGTTGTTCATCGCGCTCGCCGTGATCTTCCTCGGCCTGATCATCGGCCTCGACCGCATCTCTGCACCGGCCATCAACACCGCGGTGCCGGAGGGTTCGCCGTCGTTCTTCCCGTTCCTGTTCGTCACGGTCGCGTGCGGGGCGATCTCGGGCTTCCATTCCCTTGTCGCCTCCGGCACGACCTCGAAGCAGCTCGACAAGGAGACCGACGCCCGTCACGTCGGCTACCTCGGCGCGCTCGGCGAGGGTTCGCTGGCCGTCGGTGCGATCCTGGCGACCACTGCCGGCATCACGGCCGTCGGGCTCACCTGGCGGGAGCAGTACACCGACTTCGGTGCGGCCGGCGCCGGCGCGGTCGGCAACTTCGTGGCCGGCATCGCCGGCTTCACCACCCACCTCGGGATCCCCGAGGACCTCGGTCGCATCTTCGCGGCCGTCGTGGTGATCTCGTTCGCGGCCACCACGATGGACACGGGTGTCCGACTGCAGCGCTACATCCTGCAGGAGATCGGCGAGATGGTCGGCACCCGTGCTGACGGCTCGGTGCGCTCCGGCGCGGGCGGCGGATTCCTGAAGTTGACCAAGAACCTGACGGCCGTCACGTTCCTCGCGGTCATCGTGCCGCTCGGGCTCGCGCTCGTGCCGGGTCGCGGCGGTGCCGAAGCGCAGGGCTTCGCGTTCGGGCGGCTGTGGACCCTGTTCGGTACCACCAACCAGTTGACGGCCGGGCTGGCCCTGTCGGTCATCGCCGTCTACGTCACCAAGCAGGGTCGCAGCGCGATCGCACAGATCGTGCCGCTGGTGTTCCTGTTGACCATGACCACCTGGGCCCTGATCGTCAATCTCAAGACGTTCATCGACAACCGCGACTGGTTGCTCGCCCCGCTGGACCTGATCATCCTGGTCCTGGCCGCCTGGCTCATCGTCGAGGCTGCCCTGGCCATGAGCAAGGCCCGCCGCGAATCGACACGGGTCGACGAGCCGATCGCATGAACGAGCGCAGCCGGCACCGGGTGTTGTTGATCCGCGCGTGGGATCACCAGACGACCGGTGCCAGCTGCTGTGGACGGCTCGACGGTGGGGGCGAGTTCGGCGACGCAGCCGACTTCGCCCCCACCCGGGCCGACATGACCACCATGGGCGTGGTGTACCGCAGCCTCAAGGCCTCCCTTGCCGCGGAGGTCGACGTCCAGGTGGTCGACCCGCGCAACACGACCTGGTTGGTGCCCACCCTGGTCCGCGACGCCTGGCGCGCCGAGCACCAGGCCGGGCACGTCTGGAAGACCGTGCGGCGCGGTACCGACCCCGGCGCGGTCGTCGTCGACGGTCGTGTGGTCGCCAACGGACTGCGCACGGACGCCGAGACGGTCACCCAGATCGTCCGCTCGGCACTGGCTGCGGCGTGAACGGTGACGGCGGGCCTGCTGTGCGCGGCGGCTGGCGGGACCGCCTGCGCACGCTCGCCGGCTGGCACGACGAGCTGTTCGTCGCGAAGTGGCGGTCCGGGCTGCAGCGCGAGGCGCGGCGCCAGGAGGACGACTTCCTCGCGCTGCTGTTGCTGTCGTCGTACGGGATCGACGATCCGGCGGCCTTCCACACCCTGCCATTGACCGCCGAGATGATCGAGTCGTTCCACCGCTGGCACCAGCGCGAGGGGCACGACCGGTTCCCGGCCGGCGGCGTGTGCTGTTGAGTGCGCCGCGGCCCGTCTGCTTCGTCGGCGGCAAGGGCGGGGTCGGCAAGACGACCGTCTCGGCCGCGTTGGCCCGGGCGCACGCCGCCGCGGGACGTCGCACGCTGCTGGTGTCGACCGACCCGGCGCACTCGACCGGCGACGTGCTCGGCTGCCGGATCGGTCCCGAACCGGTCGAGGTGGCCGACCACCTCGAGGCCGTCGAGATCGACCCCGAGGCGGTCGCGGACGCCTACGTCGAGGCCGTCCGGCACGACGTCCACCGGGCCGTCAGCCCCGAGGTCCGCGCCACGGTGGACCGACACCTCGACCTCGCACGTCGCGGCGCCGGGACGCTCGAGTCCGCGCTGCTCGACCGGCTCGGCGACCTGTTGGCCGGCGCGGGCACGCGTTGGGACCGAATCGTCGTGGACACCGCCCCGACGGGGCACACCCTGCGGCTGCTCGCGATGCCCGAGCTATTGACCGCCTGGGTCCAGGGGCTGGTCCGGCAGCGCGAGAAGGCGAAGGGCGTCGACCGGATGCTGCGCAACCTCGCCGGCGACGAGACGCCGGTCGCCGACCCCGTGATCGACCGGCTGCACGCCCAACGTCTGCGCCTGCAGCGCCTGCGCGAGGTGCTCCACGACGACGCGCTCGTCCACCTGGTGCTGATCCCCGAACGGCTGCCGATCGAGGAGACCGCCCGCGCTCTCGACAGCCTCGACGCCGCCGGGCTGACGGTCGGCAGCGTCGTGGTCAACCGCGTACTGCCCGCCGAGGCCGACGGCGAGTTCCTCGCCCAGCGTCGGGCCCAGCAGGCCGACTACCTCGCCGAGATCGAGCGTCGTTTCGCCGCTCGCGACCTGCTCCGCGTGACCCAACTGCCGCGCGACGTCGCCGATCCCGACTCGCTCGCCGAGGTCCAGCGTCAGGTCGCGGCACTGGCCACACGGGGCTGAGGCCGCCGGGAGGGCAGCGGGACGCGGCCGCTACCCTCCGGCGAAGATTCCCGCCCTTCCGCCAGACGAGGCCGCCCGTGTTCGACGCGTTGTCCACCAAGCTCGAAGCCGCCCTCGACCGCGTGCGCGGCCGCGGCCGGCTCGACGAGGCCACCGTCGACGCGACCCTGAAGGAGATCCGTCTCGCGCTGCTCGAGGCGGACGTCAACTTCAAGGTCGTCAAGGGCATCGTGGAACGGCTGCGCGAACGGCTCGTCGGCGAGGAGATCTCCAAGGCACTCAACCCGTCCCAGCACGTGGTCAAGGCCGTCAGCGACGAACTCGAACGCGCCCTCGGTGGCGAGTCCGTCGGCCTCGAACTCAAGGGCAAGCCCGCCGTCATCATGCTCGCCGGCCTGCAGGGTTCGGGTAAGACGACCGCGGCCGGGAAGCTGGCCCAGCTGCTCAAGTCGAAGGGTCGCCACCCGATGCTGGTGGCCTGCGACCTGCAGCGTCCGGCCGCCGTGCAGCAGCTCAAGGTCAACGCCGAGCGGGTCGGCGTCCACGTCTACGCGCCGGTCACCTCCGGCGACCCCGTGCCGGTCGCCCGCGACTCGATCACCAAGGCGAAGGAGACCGGCTGCGACGTCGTCATCGTCGACACCGCCGGTCGCCTGCACGTCGACGAGGAGTTGATGGGCCAGGCCGCCGCGATCCGCGACGCGATCGGGGGACCGGGCGGGGAGAACTGCGAGACCCTGTTCGTCATCGACGCGATGATCGGCCAGGAGGCCGTCAACGTCGCCAAGGCCTTCCTCGACAGCGTCGGTTTCGACGGGGTGATCCTGTCCAAGCTCGACGGTGACGCCCGCGGCGGTGCCGCGCTGTCGGTGCGCGAGGTCACGGGCAAGCCGATCAAGTTCGCCTCCATCGGCGAGAAGATGGAGGACTTCGAGGCGTTCCATCCCGATCGCATGGCCGGGCGCATCCTCGGCATGGGCGACGTGATGACGCTCATCGAGAAGGCCGAGGCGACCTACTCCGAGCAGGAGGCCAAGCAGGCCGAGACCGCCCTGATGTCGGGCGAGTTCACGCTCGAGGACTTCCTGCAGCAGATGCAGATGCTCAAGCGCATGGGCCCGCTGCAGGGACTGCTCGGGATGATGCCGGGCATGGGCAAGCAGTTGAAGGACGTCGACGTCGACGACCGGCAGGTGGCCCGCATCGAGGCCATCATCCAGTCGATGACGCCCAAGGAACGGCGCGAGCCCAAGGTCCTCAACGGTCGGCGTCGCAAGCGCATCGCGGCCGGCTCGGGCACCTCGGTGCAGGAGGTCAACCGCCTCGTCAAGCAGTTCGCCGAGGTGCAGAAGATCATGAAGTCGGCGTCCAAGATGGCCGGCCTGCAGGGCGCCAAGCCCAAGGGCGTCAAGGGTGCCCGCGCGCAGGCGGCGGCGCTCAAGCAGTTGCAGTCAGGCGGCGGTCTGCCGGGTCTGGGGGGCGGCGCGGCCGGGGGACTGGGCGGTTTCGCCGGTCTGCAGCCGGCGCCGAAGAAGGGCAAGCGCCGCTGAACGGGTCGCGCACGGCGCCGGGGCTGCGGTAGCCTTCCTCCCGTGCGCGCGGTTCGAGCCCTTGCTCCCACCGCGTCCGATCTCGAAGACGGTCTCCGCCCCGCCACCCGCACGCCTGGAATCCGCGTCGGTTCGCGAGGGTCCGGATCGTCCCACCAGCGCCGGTGCGCACGCGCGCCCGGCACCACACCCTTGAGGACCGCATCCATGGCAGTCAAGCTCCGCCTGCGTCGCGAAGGCACCACCAAGCGTCCGTTCTACCGCGTGGTCGCCGCCGACTCGCGCTCGCCGCGCGACGGCCGGTTCATCGAGATCATCGGGCAGTACCGCCCGCTCGAGGACCCGTCGGGCATCGACATCGACAACGAGCGCGCCCTGTACTACCTGCGCAACGGCGCCCAGCCCACCGAGGCCGTCCAGAACCTCCTGCGCATCTCCGGTGCATGGGAAGAGTTCAAGCCGGGTGACAAGCCCAAGCGCGACCGCTCGGCCAAGAACGCCCAGCCGAAGCAGTCGAAGAAGGCCCGCGCCAAGGCCGCCGAGGCTGCCGAGGCTGCGGCCGAGACGGCCAAGGACACGGCCACCTCGGAGCCCGAGGAGGCAACGGAGGGCGGCGAGTGAGGGCCGAACGGGTCCTCGAGTTCGTCGCCAAGCAACTCGTCGACCACCCCGACGACGTCCGCATCGAGGTGGACGAGGACGACCGCGAGGTCGTGCTCGAACTCCACGTCCACGAGGACGACCTCGGCAAGGTCATCGGCAAGCGCGGTCGCACCGCCAAGGCGCTGCGCAGCCTCGTGAAGGCCGCCGGCTCCCTCGACGACGAGAACGTCACCGTCGAGATCGTCGATTGACCGATCTGGTGGCTGTGGGCCGTGTCGTGAAAGCACACGGCATCCGCGGTGAGGTCGTCGTCGACGTCCTCTCCGACATGCCGGGCAGGTTCGACACCGGGGCCACGGTCGTCATGGCCGGTAGGCCGCGTACCATCGCCAGCAGCCGTCCCCACCAGGGGCGGCTGCTCGTGCGTTTCGACGGGGTCGGCGACCGTTCCGCCGCCGAACTGCTGCGTGGTTCGCTCCTCGAGGCACCTGCCGCGGACGTCTCCGACGAGGACAACTACTACGCCCACGAACTCATCGGCATGCCGGTCGTCGATGTCGACGGCGGCGACCTCGGCACCGTTTCGGCGCTGATCGAGTTGCCCGAGTCGGCCGGCTACGACCTGCTCGAGGTGACCCGGGCGGACGGCACGACCTGGCTGCTGCCGGCGGTCGACGACTACGTCGAGGTAGACGACGCGCCCGAGGGCGGCGAGTGCCTGCGGCTCGTCGACCCCCCCGAGGGTCTGATCGATCTTGCTCCCGGGGCCGACCATGCCGGGGGCGAGCCCGACATCGTGCGGCCAGACGCATGAGGATCGACATCCTCACGATCTTCCCCGACTGGTTCGAGGGGCCGCTGACGACGTCGCTGCTCGGCAAGGCGCACGCCGCCGGGATCCTCGACCTGCGTGTCCACGACCTGCGCGCGTTCACCACCGACCGGCACCGCACGATCGACGCCACGCCGTACGGCGGCGGTGCCGGCATGGTCATGCGCGCCGACGTGTGGGTGAACGCCGCCGAGGCGGTCTGGAACGACCTGCCGCCGGAGCAGACCGCCGGTGCGACGGAGCCACCGCAGGGAGCCGCCTACGTGGCCGGCGGCGAACGGCCGCGCACCCTGCTGCTCACCCCCCGCGGCCGGCCCCTGGACCAGGCCTACGCGCGGGAGTTGGCCGCCGAGGACCGCCTGGTGCTGTGCTGCGGGCGCTACGAGGGCATCGACGAACGCGTCCACGACCTCGTCGCCACCGACGAGGTGTCGGTCGGCGACTACGTGCTGTTCGGTGGCGAGGTGGCGGCGGCGGTCGTCATCGAGGCGGTCACCCGCCTGGTGCCGGGCGTGGTCGGCAACGACGCCTCGCCCGAGGACGAGTCGTTCTCCTCGGGCCTGCTCGAGTACCCGCACTACACCCGTCCCGCCGACCTGCGCGGCCACGGTGTCCCCGAGGTGCTGACCTCCGGGGACCACGGTGCGGTCGACCGGTGGCGGGCGCAGCAGGCCCTCGAGCTGACCCGCACGCGGCGGCCCGACCTGCTGCCC
>JAGXST010000083.1 GCA_018335555.1 Actinomycetota bacterium
CCGGACACCTGGTAGGCGGCCACGGGCAGGTCGAAGAGGTCCTTGGCGTCGGAGATGACGTCGAGGTAGGCCAGTGCCGGCTTGACCATCAGCACGTCGGCGCCCTCGTCGACGTCGGACGCCAACTCGCGCAGCGCCTCGCGCCGGTTGGCCGGGTCCATCTGGTGGCCGGCCCGGTCGCCGTCGGCCATCGTCGACTCGGCGGCCTCGCGGAACGGTCCGTAGAACGCCGAGGCGTACTTGGCGGCATAGGCGACGATCGCCACCTCGTCGAAGCCCTTGTCGTCGAGCCCCTGCCGGATCGCGGCGACCTGCCCGTCCATCATCCCCGACGGGGCGACGACGTCGACCCCGGCGTCGGCGTAGGCCAGCGCGTCGCGCACGTACGCCTCGACGGCGGCGTCGTTGACCACCTGTCCACGGGCGTCGAGGGGGCCGCAGTGGCCGTGGTCGGTGTACTCGCACTGGCACACGTCGGCCCACACCACGAGGTCGTCGCCGACCGCCTCGCGCATCGCGCGGGCCGCCCGCGGGACCGGCCCGTGCGGGTCCCATCCCGAGGACCCGAGGTGGTCCTTCACGCCCGGGATGCCGAACAGGATCACCCCGCCGACGCCGACATCGGTGGCGCGGCGGACCAGGTCGACGGCGGACGCGACGTCGTGCTGGGCGACGCCCGGCATGGACCCGATCGGCTGGCTGCCCTCGATGCCGTCCTTGACGAACAGCGGCAGCACCAGCCCGGCCGGGTCGATCCGGGTCTCGGCGAACGCACGGCGCAGGGCGGGCGTGCGGCGCAGGCGGCGCAGGCGCGTCTCGGGGAAGGACACGGCGGACCTCGACGGCAGACAGCGAACGTGCCCCGAGTGTAGGAGGGTGGTCCGGTCCGCGGTCAGCGGCGCCAGAGCCGCCACGCGGTCAGGACGGCCGCCACGGCGAACCCGAACGCGGTCAGCCGCGCGGTGGCCGGAGGTTCCGAGGTGGTTGCCCGGGCAGGGGCCCGGCCGGCCGCCACGTCCTGCTCGACGGGCCGGTCGCCCGCGGCGACGGCCGGCAACTGGCGGGTCTCGGCCGTGCCGTCCGTCGTCGAACCACCCTGCCCGTCGACCAACGGGATCCCACGGACCTCGTCCGAGACCAGGATGCCGGGGTGCTGTTCGGCGAGCAGGGCGTTGAGTTCCGCGCCGTACAGGTACAGCCGTCCGGCGAGGTAGAGCAGGAGCAACAGCGCGATGATCCCGCCGAAGGCGCCGTACAACGCGTTGGCGCTCTCGGCCTGGCCCGAGACGTATGACGCGCCGGCGATCTTGAGCCCCGCCCAGCCCAGCGCCCCGAGCGCCGCGCCCGGGAGCAGGCGTCGCACCGTGAAGTCGGCGGTCGGCGAGAACATCTTGTACGCCGCCAGGAACAGCAGCAGGTCCAGCGGGAAGGTGGCCAGCAGTGCGATCGGCGTCGCGGCCCAGCCGGGCAGGTCCAGCACACCGACCAGGCTGGATGCGCCCGCGGCTGCGAGGGCCACGACACCGAGGACCGGCATCGCCGCGACCTGCAGCAGCTTGCCCTTGACGCCGGTCGGCAACGCCCCGCGGAACACCATGGTGGTGGCCACCATCGCCGAGTTGATCACCTTCAGGCCGGTCAGCAGCAGCGTGACCGCACCGAATCCGGCGAGCGCACCACGGTTGTCGACCACGGTCTGCACGAAGCCGTCGGCGCCCTGTCCGGTCGCGTCGAAGGCCGCCCGCAGTCCCGGAACCGCGGACGTCAGGGTGCGGGCGATCTCGGCCTGCTCGGCCGGGTCCTGGAACACGAAGCCGGCCACCGCGACGGCCAGCACCATCAGCGGGACCAGCGACAGGAACCCGAACAGCGCGATGGCGGCCGCGAACTGGTCGGCGGCATCGAGGCGGTAGCGCTCCTGCATGCGCAGCGCCGTGCCGATCACCGGGACGGTCTGCAGCCGGTCCTTGATCGCCACGCCGTGCCCCTCGCTCCGCCCCGTTCGCGACCGAGCCTAGGAAGTGCGGCGACGCGACGGACCCGGCCTACCGGTCAGCCGCCGCCGCGACCAGGGCCGCGACCAGGCCGTCGAGGTCATGGGGGTCCGCTTCGAGGGCGACCGGGACGTCGAGTTCGCGGCAGGTCCGCGAGGTGACCGGCCCGATCGAGACGACCCTGCCCTGCCACGGGCGCTCGCCGACCAACGTCACGAAGTTGCGCACCGTCGACGCCGACGCGAACGCGAGCAGGTCGATGCGGCCGGTGGCGAGGTCGTCCAGCACCGCCGCCGGCAGCGCATCGGGCCGCGTGGTCCGGTAGGCGGTCACCTCGACCGGTTCGTAGCCCTTGTCGACCAGCATCCGGTGCAGGACCTCGCTGGCGATGTCGGCCCGCGGCAGCAGCACGCGTCCGCTGCCCGGCGGCACCGCCTCGCCGAGGGACGCGGTGGTGGCGTGCTCGGGAACCAGGTCCGGTCGCACGCGCAACCTCTCCCACAGCCGCGCGGCCGTGCCCGTGCCGACGCACGCGACGACGGGAACACCCGCGAACACCCGCGCGTCGAGGTCGTCCTCCTCGATCGCGTCGGCGACGGCATCCACCCCGTTGGGCGAGGTGAGGCAGACCACCCTGAACGCGCCGGCCGCGAGGTCGTGCAGGGCGGCGCGCAGGGCGCCGCGGTCGCCGTGCTCGATGCGCAGGACCGGCGCCTCGACCGCCTCGCCGCCGAGATCACGGATCCGTGCCGACAGCGCCGAGGCCTGGGAACGGGCACGGGCGACCAGCACGCGCCGCCCTGCCAGCGGGGCGGCTGCGTCGAAGTCGCGGTGGCCGCTCACTCCTGCCGCAGCCGCTCGAGGACCTCGGCGCCGCCGGCCTCGAGCAGCGTCGCCGCCATCACGCGCCCGAGCAGGAGCGGTTCGTCGGCGGCCGTCTCGTGCGACGCCCGGTACAGGCGCGTGCCGGTCGGGTCGGACAGCAGCCCGAGCAACTCGAGGCGCTGACCGTCGCCGCCTGATCTTCCTCCCGGGGCCGACCCACCGGTTCTTCCTCCCGGGGCCGACCCACCGGGGGCCGGCAGCAGCGTGGCGTGGGCGCCGATCGGCGCCGTGCAGCCGCCCTGGAGTTGCCTGAGCAGTTCGCGCTCCGCGTCGACCTCGGTCCGGGTGGCGGCGTCGTCGATGCGGCGCAGCGCCTTGCGCGTGGTCGCGTCGCCGGTGCGGCACTCGACGGCCAGGGCGCCCTGTGCCGGGGCGTGCAGCATCTCACCGTGCTCGAGCGGTACGACGGTGACGTCGAAGCCCTTGGGGCGCAGGCGCAGCAGGCCGGCCAGCGCGAGCACGATGCCGTCGACCTCGCCGTTGACGACCTTGCCGAGCCGGGTCTCGAGGTTGCCGCGGATCGGCTGGACCAGCAGATCGCGACGCGACTTCTGCAACTGCGCCTTGCGTCGCGGCGACGACGTCCCGATCGTCACCTGCCGGTCACGCGGGATGTCGGCCAGACGCCAACCTTCACGGGTGACGAGTGCGTCGCGCGGGTCGGCGCGCCGTGGCACCGCGCCGATGGTCAACGCCTCGGCCGGCTCGGTCGGCAGGTCCTTGTAGGAGTGGACGACGACGTGGCAGTCGCCCTCGACCACGGCCCGCCGGGTCGCGTCGACGAACAGGCCCTTGCTGTCGAACGCCTCGAGCGCCCGGTCGGGGTGGTCGTCGCCGGTCGTGGACATCGGGACGAGTTCGAACGACCGGCCGGTCGCCTCCTGCAGTGCCTCGCCGACGTGGCGGGCCTGGGTCTGGGCGAGCGCCGATCGGCGGGTCGCGATCCGCCAGGGCCCGTCGTGCGTCGTCACGCGTCGAGGTCCGTTTCGGCGTCGTCCAGGCCGAACAGGTCGCGCAGGGCGGCCGCGTGGCCATCGGCACCGGTGCGGTCGGCCAACTCCTTGAGCCGCACGGTCGGCTGGTGCAGCAAGGTGTTGACGATGCCGCGGCTGAGCGCCTCGACGGCCTCGCGTTGACGCGGGTCGAGGGTCGAGAGCTTGCCGGAGAGTCGCTCGAGTTCGGCGTCGCGGACCTTCTCGGCGGTGCGGCGCAGGTCGCGGATCGTCGGCTCGACCTCGCTGGCCCGGGTCCAGGCCACGAACCGGTCGGCCTCCTCGTCGACGATGGCACGTGCCGCCGCGACGACCTCGCCCGTCACCCCACGGTCCGCCCGACGGCGGACATCGGCGATGTCGACGACCTCGACGCCGGGCAGGTCGTTGCAGCGCGGGTCGACGTTGCGCGGCATGGCCAGGTCGAGCAGCACGAGCGGCAGGACCTGTGGGCCGGCGGTGTCACGCCGGGCCTGCACGGCACCCAGGACGAGGTCGAGGTCGAGCACCGGTTCGGCGGCGCCGGTGGTGCACACCACGAGGTCGGCGGCCGCCACGGCGTCGGCCAGGTCGCCGGGGGCGACGACGCGGCCGCCGGTGCGCCGGGCCAGGCGGTCTGCCTTGTCCTCGGACCGGTTCCACACGTCGATGCGGCCGGCGGCCTCGTCGACCAGGCGCTGTGCGGTCAGCCCGCCCATCTTCCCGGCGCCGACGAGCAGGACGTGCCGGCCGGTCAAGGCGGATCCGAGCCGTTCGGCGGCGACATCGAGGCCGACGTCGACCATCGACGATGCGCCACTGGCGATCGCGGTGTCGGTGCGGACCCGCCGCCCGACGCGGATCGCCTGCCGGAACAGTCGCTGCAGGACCCGACGCGCGGAGCCCTCCACGCGGGCGGTCTCCATGGCCTGCTTGACCTGCATGGCGATCTGGCGTTCGCCGACCACCATGGAGTCGAGCCCACCGGCCACCCCGAACAGGTGCGCCGCGGCGCGGTCGTCGTGGTAGCTGTACTGCAGGTCGTCGAGGTCCTGCGGGTGGATGTCGCCGCGCTCGGCGAGCCAACCCCGCAATTCCTGCAGGCCCGGGTGGAAGCGGCTGACCGACGCGTAGATCTCGACCCGGTTGCAGGTCGATAGCACGACCGCCTCCTGCACGTGCTCGAGACCCGTGATCGAGCGCAGGGCCTTCGGCAGTTCGGCCGCGGGCACGGCGAGACGCTCCAGCAGCGGCAGGTCCGCGCTGCGGTGGTTGCACCCGACGACGAGGAGGGACATGGGCCCGTTCTGAGTTCGGCTGGACGGCGTCGACGCCGCGGCGTCCCCGTGCGGGCGAGCGTACCGACGTCGACGGGCGCACCCCAATGGCGGGTCGCACCCGCGCGTCGACCGGTCGGTGCGCGAAGGTGGGACCCTCAGCTGGCGGCGGCCGAAACCTGGCTGAGTTGCTCGTAGAACGACAGGATCTGCAGCTCGGTGGACAGGTCCACGCTGCGCACCGTGATCCGGTCGGGCACGTCGAGATGGCCCGGCGCGAAGTTGAGGATCGCGGTCATCCCCGCGGCGACCACGTCGTCGGCGACGGCCTGGGTGCGGTCGGCCGGTGTGGCCAGCACGGCGATGGTGACGCCGCGGTCGCGCACCAGCGACGGGAGGTCCTGCGGTGCCTGCACGACGAGGTCGCCCACGCGCGTGCCGATCTTGTCGGGGTCGGCGTCGACGAGGGCCTCGACCCGAAACCCCCGGCGCGTGAAACCGTCGTAGGTCGCCAGGGCGCGGCCGAGGTTGCCGATCCCGATGATCACGACGGGCCGGTCGTCGGACAGGCCGAGGACGGTGGAGATCTCGGTGGTCAACTGCGCCACCGTGTAGCCGACCCCACGGGTGCCGTACGTGCCCAGGAACGACAGGTCCTTGCGCACCTTGGCGGACGTCAGACCCGACGCCTTGGCCAGGTCGTCGCTCGAGAGCGTGTGCTGGCCGGCATCGGCCGCCTCGACCAGCACCTGCAGATAGCGGGGCAGGCGGGCGACCGTGGCCTCGGGGATCCGTCGCTGCGACACGGCTGCACCTGTCGTCCACGCGGCCGATCGTCGACCGTCGGTGACTCGTCGCAAGGCCCCACGAACCGGGGCGGCCTCGCCGTTCGAGGCTACGGTGCCGGACCGGGCAGGCCAATTCGACCGTCTGGACCGTGCGGCTCAGCCATTGCGCCTGGCGCGCCGGATCGCCGCCCGTACCAGTCCGGGGGCGACCTCGAGTTCGGCGACCTCGTGCCCGTCGACGGTCACCACCGGTACGCGCACGCCGTAGCGCGCGATCAGGTCCTCGTCGGTGTCGACGTCGACATGGACGATCCGGGCGCCACGCGCCTCGCGTGCGGCCAGCGCCTCGGCCCGCCGGCACAGGCCGCAGGTCGCACGGCCGTAGACGATCACGGTGGGGCGGTGCCGCCACGGAAGCCGCAGGTGGGGCATGTCAGTCGCTGCGCAGTTCGCCCCGGCGCACCTTGCCGCTGGCGGTCATCGGCAGGCTCTCGACGATCTCGAACCGCGTCGGGCACTTGTAGCGCGCCAGCTTGGTCCGGCAGACGTCACCGAGGTGGTCGATGTCGGTGTGATCCGCCTGGCCGCCGCGCGGTACCACGTAGGCGACGACCGTCTCGCCCGTCAGCGGGTGGTCGGTCCCGACGACCGCGACGTCGAGGACCTCGGCGTCTTCGAGCAGGACCCGCTCGACCTCGCGCGGATAGACGTTGAAGCCGTTGACGATGATCAGGTCGCGCTTGCGGTCGACGAGGAACAGGTAGCCCTCGTCGTCGCGGACCGCGACGTCGCCGGTACGCAACCACCCGTCGCCGGTCAGGGCGGCGGCGGTCGCCTCGGGATCGTTCCAGTAGCCCTGGAAGACGTTGGGTCCCCGGACCCAGACCTCGCCCGGGTCACCCGGGGTGACGTCGCCGCCGTCGTCGTCGACGAGTCGGAGCTCGAGGTTGGGCAGGGGCAGCCCGACCGAACCGGGACGGGGCGCCGGCCCCATGGCGTTGCTGGTGACGCTCGGGGACGCCTCGGTCAGCCCGTAGCCCTCTTCGATGGTGACGCCGGTCGCCCCGGCGAAGCCGGTCAGGACCGCCGGTGGGAGCGGTGCGGCGCCGGAGACGGCCAGCCGCAGCGCCGGCAGGCGGACGTCGGCGAGCAGTCCGGCCCGCAGCCACGCCACGTAGATGGCAGGCGCGCCGAGCAGCACGCTGACCTCGTGGTCGGCCATGGCCTGCAGGGTCGGAGCCGGTTCGAAGCGCTCGACGAGCACCATGGTGGCGCCCACCGTCAGCGCGGCACCGAGCCCGACGTTGAACGCATAGATGTGCGCCAGTGGCAGGACCAGCAGGATCACGTCCTCGCCCGTCACCTCGAACCGTCCTGCCAACGACTGGTCCTGGTTCGCGGCGAGATTGCCCCGCGAGAGCATCGCGCCGCGCGGACGGCCCGTGGTGCCCGACGTGTAGACGATGGCGCCGAGGTCGTCGGCATGGCGCTCGACACGTGCCGGTTCGCCGGCCGCCGCGCACAACTCGTCCCAGGCCGGGAGATCCTCGCGCCCCGCGTCCGTGGGGACGACGCGCAGGCCGTCGAGGTCGAGTGCGGCGACGGCGTCGATCCGTTCGGGGCCGACCACGGCCACGACGGCGCCGCTGTCCGCCAGTGCGTGCCGGAGTTCGTCGGGGGCCAGACCCGGCAGCAACGGCACGAGGACGGCACCAGCGCGCAGCGCCGCGGCCGCCACCTCGACGAAGGTCGGCGTGTTCCCCGCCACGAGCGCGACCCGGTCCCCCGCGGTGATGCCGATGCCCTGCAGCACGGCGGTCCCCACGTCGACCCGGGCGTGCAGTTCACCGTAGGTCCGTCGGCCGCCGTCCCAGACCAGTGCGGTGCGGTCCGGATGCTGCTCGGCGCTGCGGCGCAGCCGTGCCGCGACGTCGACGGGCTCCACGAAATCTGCCTTCCTGCCCGGTCCCACGTCCCGCAGCGGCCGCAGCCTACTCCCGGGGCGCTGGCGCGGACGGTCGTCCGGTCGGACGATTTTCCCGGCCGCGGGCGGCCCGGGACGCCCGGGGCCGAAGCGTCCCGCAGGGCTACGCTGGCCGGTCATGCGCATCCTCGCCTCGACCGGTCCGTTGTTCGCCCGTCCCCTGGACTGGGCGCTCGGCGTGCTGGCCGAGGCCGGCTACGACGGTGCCGAACTGATGGTCACCCAGGACCCGGCGACCCAGGAGGCCGAGCGGATCACGGCGGCGGCCGAGGCCGAGGGTGTGGGCATCCCGGTCGTGCACGGGCCGTTTCTGTTGCTGACCCGCCGGGTGTTCGGCACCGACCTCGTCGTCAAGGCGAAGCGGACCCTCGAGTTGGCCAACGACATCGGCGCCGACCTGATGATCGTGCACCCACCGTTTCGGTGGCAGCGCGACTTCCACCAGTGGCTGCTGACCGACGGCGACGCCGAGGCCAAGGAGCAGGGCACCCGCATCGGCGTCGAGAACCTGTACCCGGTGTCCGTCGCGGGCCGGCCCGTGCGGTTCCACCGCTACACCGAACCCGACCACCTCAAGCCCTTCAAGCACGTCGTGCTCGACACGAGCCACTTCGGGGTCGCCAACGTCGACATCACCGCCGCCTACCGCCGCCTACGCGACCAGGCCGTGCACCTGCACGTCTCCGACAACCGCGGTGGCGGGCACGACAGCCACGCCCCGCTCGGTCACGGACGGCTGCCGCTGGCCGCCTTCCTGCGCGAGGTCGCCGAGGACGAGGGCCGCTTCATGGGGCCGAAGGGTGAGATGGCGGACGGCCAACCCGTCTCGATCACGCTCGAACTCGACTGCCGGCGCTACCTCGACGACCGCCACGCCCTGGTCGGCTACCTGCGCCAGGAGCGCGAGAAGTGCCTGGCCCTGCTCGACGGCGCCTCCGCCGAGGAGGTGCTCGGTCGACCCGACGTCGTCGCGGTCGCACCCGGGCTCCACGAGGACGACCCGGACCAGCCGACCGTGCCGCCGGCCTAGAACCCCCTCCCAAGGGGCATGACGTGCCCGCCTTCATCCGGTTCACTACGACCCGGTCGAGTTGGATCGGGGAGGTTCCCGTACGCTTGGCCGGGACCGGGCGGCCGGGAGCCGCCCCATGCTGTTCGTCGGAGAGGCCGCGTTGCGTTCCGGGACGTCATTGGCGCTGGTGCTGCTGCTGACCATCATCGTGGTGGCCGCGGCGGTGCAGTTGTACCGGGCGGCGTCCCTGTGAGCGCCGGGGCGCCGGCGGAGGAACTGCTCGACCCCGAGGTCGTGGATCTGGTCGCGCGGGCGCAGGAGGGCGACGCCCAGGCGTTCGCCGGACTCTACGACCGCTACGTCGACCAGACCTTCGCCTACGTCTACCGGCGTGTCGGTCACCGCCAGCTCGCCGAGGACCTGGTCGGCGACGTGTTCCTGCGCGCCTATCGCCGCCTGTCGAGCTTCGAATGGCAGGGTGTCGACCTCGGTGCCTGGATCATGACGATCGCCCGCAACCGGGTCCACGACCACTTCAAGTCGGCCCGGTTCCGACTCGAGCACAGCACCGACGACGTCCGCGACGACCCGACGCCTGCCGGCCCCGACGATCCCGAGCGGGTCACCGTGGCACGCGACATGACCCGGGCGCTCGGCCAGGCACTCGAGAAGCTCAAGGACGAGCACCGCGAGGTCATCGAACTGCGTTTCGTCCACGACCTGTCGGTCGCCGAGACCGCCGCGGTCATGGAGCGGTCCGTCGGCGCGACCAAGGCGCTGCAGTACCGGGCCCTGCGGGCGCTGGCCAGCGAGGTCGAGGGCCACCCCGAACTCGCCAAGCTGGCCGCCACCGGCCTCGGCGGGATCCTCGCCCTGCTCAAGGTGATGCCGCTATGAGCCGGCCCCGGAGTTCGGACATCGGCACACGCGGAGCGCCCACCGCACGAAGCCGTGACCACGCGTCCCGTCCTTCGTTGACATCGATGTCAACCTCGGTTCGCGTCTTCCGGGGATCGCCGAACTCCCGTCAGGTGCGCCTGTGATACCCCGCCGCCACGCCCGCGAGGTCGAGCAGCTCGCTGCGCTGCTCGACGGTTCGCGAGCGCCGCACGAGGTCGGCCGCGAGGCCCGCCGCCTGGGCGCGATCGCGACCGCGGTGATCGAGCGCGAGCCGTTCGAGGCCGTCACGCTCAGCCCCGCCAACCGCGAGGCGATGCGGGCCCGCCTGCTCGCCGACATCGCCAACGGCGCCACCGAGACCGC
>JAGXST010000084.1 GCA_018335555.1 Actinomycetota bacterium
GTGGCGTTCACCTCGGCCATCGTGGCGAGCGCGGTCGTGGTGGGGTGGGTGACCGACGCCCTCGTGGTGCCGGTGCTCGAGGGCGGCGAGGCCCCGGGCGGGCGCCTGCGCACGGCCCTGGCCCTGGTCCTCGGCGTCGCGGTGTGGAAGTCGTTCGGCATCGTCATCCGGCGCACCGCGGCCTCCCGCATGCAGTTCATGGCGCAGACCCGTCTGCGTAAGCGTCTCATCGCGCACCAACTGGGGCTGAGCCTGCGGTGGTACGGCACACGGGGCGTCGGCGACCTGCTGTCGGTGTCCGACGTCGACAGCCGGCAGGCCACGATGGTGCTCGCCCCGCTGCCCTTCGCCACCGGTGTCAGCTTCCTGCTCGTCGGTTCGGCGGTCGTGATCACGGTCACCGATCCGTTGCTCGGCCTGGTCGCGATCGTGCTGCTGGCCGTGGTGGTCGTGCTGGACCTGCAGGGTGCGTGGCGCACGTTCCATCTCATGGAACTCGCGCAGGCCCGCCGTGGCCGGGTCGCCGCGGTCGCCCACGAGAGTTTCGACGGCGCGCTGACGGTCAAGGCGCTCGGACGGGAGCAGGCCGAGACGGAGCGGTTCGGCAGGGCCGCCGACGGCCTCGCCGACCAACTCATCGAGGTCGGACGCGTCTGGAGCTTCTACCGCGCCATCACCGAGGGGCTACCTGCCATCGGCACCGTGGTGGTGCTCGTGGTCGGCACGAGTCGCATCGCCGGCGGGGCGATGAGCGCCGGAGAACTCGTGCGGGTCACCTACCTGCTGTCGCTGCTGGCGGTCCCGACGCGGCTGATCGGCTACCTGATGTGGGATGCCGCGCACAGCGTGGCCGGGTGGCGCCGCGTGGAGGACGTCCTCGAAACCGATGATGCCCTGCCGGTCGGGGACGACCGCACGCCGCCACCGCCCGGGCCGGCCACCGTCGACGCCGATGGCGTCGGGTTCGGCTACGAGCCGGGGCTGCCGGTGCTCGAGGACCTCGAGTTGCGGCTCGAACCGGGCCGCACGCTGGCGGTCGTCGGGCCAACGGGTGCGGGCAAGTCGACGCTGGCGCTGCTGCTCGCCCGGCTGTGGGACACCGATGCCGGTCACGTCCACCTCGACGACCGCGACCTGCGCGGTCTGGCCCCCGGCGTCGTGCCCACCGAGGTCGCCTACGTGGCGCAGGAGGCGTTTCTGTTCGACGACACGGTGGCCGGCAACGTGGCCCTGCACCTCGACCTCGACGAGGAGCAGATCCGCGCCGCCCTGCGGCTCGCCAACGCGCTCGACTTCGTCGAGGACCTCCCCGACGGCATCCACACCAACCTGGGGGAGCGGGGAGCGACGCTGTCGGGCGGTCAGCGGCAGCGACTGGCGTTGGCCAGGGCGCTGGCGCGCCGTCCGCGTCTGCTGATCCTCGACGACGCCACCTCGGCGGTCGATCCGTCCGTCGAGACCAGCATCCTGCGCGCGCTGCGCGACGCGGACCTGCCCTCGACGATCGTGCTGATCGCCTACCGGCGTTCGAGCATCATGCTCGCCGACGAGGTGGTCTTCGTGGACGAGGGCAGGGTCGTCGCGCACGGCCCGCACGAGCACCTGCTCCGCGACGTCCCCGGCTACGCGGCCCTGCTGCGCGCCTACGAGTCCGAGCACCCCGCATGAACTCCCGCTCCGCCGTCACGGCGATCCGTCGCGCCCTGTACGAGGCGCCGGCCATGCGCCGGGGCCTCGGCACGACGCTGCTGCTGGCGGTCGTCGGCACCGCCGGCCACCTCATCGTGCCGATCGCGATCCGTGAGGTCCTCGACCGCGAGGTCCTCTCGGCGGGAGACATCGATGTCCAGGCGGTGGCCGTCGCGGGAGCCGTGGCCGTGCTGGGCCTGCTCGGCGCGATGCTGGCCAACCGGATCTCGCAGTTCCGCCTCGCCGTCGCCGCATCGAGGGGCCTGGCCGAGTTGCGGGTGAAGGTGTTCCGTCACATCCACGACCTGTCCGTGCTGCACGTGCAGGCCGAGCGGCGCGGTGTGCTCGTGTCGCGCGTGACCTCCGACATCGAGGCGATCTCGCAGTTCCTCGAGTGGGGTGGCGTCGGCATGCTCGTCGGCAGCGCCCAGGTGGGGTTGGTGCTGGGGCTGATGGCCGTCTACGACTGGCGGCTGACGCTGCTGGTGCTGGCGGCCGGTCTGCTCTACCTCGGCCTGCTGCTGTCCTTCCAACGCATTCTGTCGCGCGCGTACGACCGGGTCCGGGTCCGGGTCGGCGAGTCGCTCGGCGCGATGTCCGAGACCATCGCGGGGCTGCCGACCATCCGTGCCTACGGCGCCGAGGATCGCAGCCGGACCAAGGTCGACACCGCGCTCGATGCGCAGTTCCGTACGGAGTTCCGCACCGGTGCACTCGGTGCGGTGATGTTCTCCAGTGGCGAGTTGTTCGCCGCGTCCGTCACCGCGCTGGTCGTCGCCGCGGGGGTCCTGATCGGCCCTGCCGGCGGGCTCACGGCCGGGCAGCTCGTGGCATTTCTGTTCCTGGTCACGTTGTTCATCGAACCGGTCCAACTGCTCGTCGAGGTGCTCGACCAGGCCCAGACCGCCGCCGCCGGCGTGCGCCGCGTGGTCGACGTCCTCGACACGCCGCTCGAGATCGCCGACCCCGACCGCATCTCCGGCCGGGGACGGGAACTGCCCGCCGGACCGCTCGCCGTCCGGTTCACCGGCGTGCGCTTCCGCTATCCGACCGGGCCCGACGTACTGTCCGACCTCGACGTGAGCATCGCGCCGGGGGAGCGCATCGCCGTGGTCGGCGAGACCGGATCGGGCAAGTCGACGTTCGTGAAACTGCTGACCCGTCTGCTCGACCCGGTCGAGGGCACGATCACGCTGTCGGGGATACCGCTCGAACAGGCACGCTTCGCATCGCTGCGCCGCCGGGTCGCCTTCGTCCCCCAGGACGGCTTCCTGTTCGACACGACCCTCGACGACAACGTGCGCTACGGCGTTCCCGAGGCCGACCGGGAAGAGATCGCGCGGGCCTTCGACGAACTCGGCCTCGATGCCTGGGTCGCCGGGTTGCCCGACGGCCTCGACACGCGGGTCGGGGAGCGCGGGTCACGGCTCTCGGCGGGTGAGCGCCAGTTGGTGGCGCTCGTGCGGGCGTGGATCGTCGCCCCGGACCTGCTCGTGCTCGACGAGGCCACCTCGGCGGTCGACCCGGCACTGGAGGTCCGGCTGCGTCAGGCCATCGAGCGGCTGACCGCCGGACGCACCAGCGTGACCGTCGCGCACCGGCTGTCGACGGCCGAGGCCGCCGATCGCGTCCTGGTCTTCGACGCCGGGCGGCTGGTCCAGGAGGGCCCGCACGCCGCGTTGGTCGCCACGCCCGGGGTGTACCGGGCACTGCACGCCGACTGGGCGTCCGTGACCGGCCGTTGACGCACTCGTGCGGCACGAGGACCGGACGCACTCGTGCGGCACGAGGACCGGACGCACTCGTGCGGCACGACCACCGGACGGCGGTGAACTAGGGTCGCACCTCCCGAGCAACGTGTCGACGACAAGGCCATCAGCGTGACCGACCGCGTACCCGTCATCGCCGGCAACTGGAAGATGCACCGCGACCATCTCGAGGCGATCCAACTGGTGCAGAAGCTGGCCTACCACCTCCAGGAGGCCGACTACGAGGGCCAGGAGGTCGTGGTCTGCCCACCGTTCGTGGCGCTGCGTTCGCTCCAGACGCTGTTGCAGTCGGACAAGCTACCGATGCACCTCGGCGCGCAGAACTGCCACACCGAGGACGAGGGCGCCTTCACGGGCGAGATCTCGGCGACGATGCTCGCCCGGCTCGACGTTCGGTACGTGATCGTTGGCCACTCCGAGCGACGCGAGTTGTTCGGCGAGACCGACGAGATCGTCAACGCCAAGATCCAGGCGGTCCAGCGCCACAAGATGCGCCCGATCCTGTGCGTTGGCGAGGTGCTCGACCAGCGCGAGGCAGGCTCCGCCGTCGAGGTCGTCGTCTCGCAGTTGCAGGGCAGCCTCGCCGGGGTCGGCATCGACGACCCCGAGGAACTCGTGGTCGCCTACGAGCCCGTCTGGGCCATCGGCACCGGCCGCACCGCCACGCCGCAGGACGCCCAGGACATGTGCGCCGCGATCCGTACCGAACTCGCTTCGCTGTACGACGAGCAGACCGCGGCGGGGATCCGGATCCAGTACGGCGGCAGCGTCAAGCCCGGCAACGTGCGAGAGTTGATGTCGCAGCCCGACATCGACGGTGCACTCGTCGGCGGCGCCAGCCTGTCCAGCGAGGACTTCGCCCTCATCGTCGGGCACCGTCGCTAAGGGCTGGGTCCCCCTTCTCGCTCGCTTCGCTCGCTCGTTGCCCCCCAGCCCGTGCGCGTGACGAGCCGGGCGGGGGAGCGGGCCTCACCCTCGAATGACGGCCTTGGGTTCGGCGAAGTGGCAGGCGCTGGGGTGGCCGTGGCCGAAGCGGTCGATCAGTTCGGGCACCTCGGTGGCGCAGATGTCCTCGGCCTTCCAGCACCGGGTCCGGAACCGGCAGCCCGACGGGGGGTTGGACGGGCTCGGCACGTCGCCCTCGAGCACGATCCGTTCGCGCTTGCCGCGCATGCGCGGGTCCGTGAGCGGGACCGCCGACAGCAGGGCCTGGGTGTAGGGGTGCGTCGGGTTCTCGAAGATCTCGTGCTTGGTGCCGAACTCGACCACATGCCCGAGATACATGACCGCGACGCGGTCGGACAGGTGCCGCACCACCGACAGGTCGTGGGCGATGAACAGGTAGGCCAGTCCGAACTCGTTCTGCAGGTCTTCGAGCAGGTTGATGACCTGGGCCTGGATCGACACGTCGAGCGCCGACACCGGCTCGTCGAGGATCAGCAGTTGGGGGTTGAGCGCGAGCGCCCGGGCGATGCCGATGCGCTGACGTTGACCACCGGAGAACTCGTGGGGGAACCGGTTGCCGTGCTCGGGGTTGAGCCCGACGATGCGCATCAGTTCCTTGACGCGTTCCTTGCCGCCGTCCTTGTAGCGGCCGTAGATACGCATCGGCTCGGCGATGATCTCGTTGACGTTGATGCGCGGGTTGAGTGACGCGTAGGGATCCTGGAAGACGATCTGGATCTCGCGCCGCATCTGGCGCATCTGCCGGTGCGACATCTGCGCGAGGTCGTGGCCCTTGAAGTACACGTGGCCCGCCGTCGGGTCGAGCAGACGCACGATGCAGCGGCCCGTGGTCGACTTGCCGCAGCCGGACTCGCCGACCAGGCTGACGGTCTCGCCCGCGTTGATGGTGAGGCTCACACCGTCCACGGCGCGAACCGCGCCGTACTGGCGGTTGAAGACGCCGCCGCGCAACGGGAAGTGCTTGGTCAGCCCGTCGACGCGCAGGATCTCCTCGCCGATCTGGGCGCGGACGTGGAGTTGGTCCTCGGGGACGGGCTGCATGCCGCCTGGGGTCGAGACGGCCGTCATGCCTCGTCTCCTTCGATCGCGGTGCCGGTGGTGGACTCGACCCGGTGGATCTCGTCCTCCATCTCCTCGTGGAAGTGACACGCGGACGCACGCATCGGCCCGAGCTCGAACAGCGGTGGGATCTCGGTTCTGCAGGTCTGGCGGCCCTCGCCGAGGTGGCAGCGGGGATGGAACGAGCAGCCGCTCGGCAGGTTGATCAGGCTGGGCGGCTGGCCGGGGATCGGCACCAGACGCTCCATGTCCACGTCGGGTCGCGGCAGGCTCGACAGCAACCCGAGCGTGTAGGGATGCTTGGGGGAGTGGAAGATCTCGTCGACCGTGCCGGTCTCGACCACCCGGCCGCCGTACATCACCACGACGCGGTCGGCCATCTCGGCGATGACGCCGAGGTCGTGGGTGATCAGGATGACGCCGGCGTTGGTCTCCTGCTTGGCGCGTTGCAGCACCTCGAGGACCTGGGCCTGGATGGTGACATCGAGGGCGGTGGTCGGCTCGTCCGCGATGAGGATCTTCGGTTGGTTGGCCATGGCCATCGCGATCATCGCGCGTTGGCGCATCCCGCCCGAGTACTCGTGCGGGTACTGGTCGAAACGCTGGTCGGCGTTCGGCACCCCCACCAGCTCGAGCAGTTCGACCACGCGCTTGCGGGCGGCGTCCTCGCCGATGTCGTTGTGGACGAGGATGGCCTCGGCGAGCTGGTCACCGACGGACAGGACCGGGTTGAGCGAGGTCATCGGGTCCTGGAAGATCATCGCGACGTCCTTGCCGCGGACCTTTCGCATGTCGGCGTCGGACAACTGCAGCAGGTCGGTGCCATCGAGCAGGATCTGTCCGTTGGCGATGCGTCCCGGCGGCTGGGGGATGAGCCGCAGGACGCTCATCACCGTGACGGACTTGCCGGACCCGGACTCGCCGACGACCCCGAGAGTCTCGCCGGGGAACACCTCGTAGCTGACGCCGTCGACGGCGTGCACGATGCCGTCGGGTGTCTTGAACTCGGTGACGAGGTCGCGGATCGACAGCAGCGGTTCGGCGTCGGCGACACCCGTCGGTGCGTCGACGAACTGGGGCTCGGCGCCCATCACTTCTCCTGCTGGGTCGGGTCGAGGGCGTCACGCAGACCATCGCCGACGAAGTTGATGGCCAGCGCGATGGCCACGATGGTCAGGCCCGGCATGATGATCAGCCACCACGAGGTCAACATCGAACTGCGGCCGGCGTTGATCAACAGCCCGAGTGCGGGCGTCGGCGGGTTCACGCCCAGGCCGAGGAACGCCAGCGTCGCCTCGAGCAGGATCGCGGCTGCGAGCACCAGGGTCATGTTGACCAGGATCGGGCCCATGGTGTTGGGCAGCATGTGTCGGAACATGATCCGCAGGTCGCCGGCACCTGCCGCCCGCGCGGCCTGCACGTATTCCTTCTCGCGCAGGCTCAGGAACACGCCGCGCACGATGCGGGCCAGCGACGGCCAGGACAGCAGGGCGATGATGACACCGATGCGCATCGGCTGACCCTGGCCGAAGAAGGCCGCGAAGATCAACAGCACCGCCAGCAGCGGGACGATGATGATCAGGTCGGCGAACCGCATCAGGATGGCGTCGACCCAGCCCCGGTAGTAGCCGGCGACGGCGCCCAGTGTCGTGCCGATCAGCGTCGAGATGATGGCCACGACGACCGCCACCTGCAGCGAGACGCGGGTGCCGTAGATGACACGGCTGAAGTAGTCGCGGCCGAGTTGGTCGGTCCCGAACAGGTGCCAGCCCTCGAACGTCGGTGGCGTCGACCGCATGACGACGTCGATCTCGTTGAAGCCGTACGGCGCGACCCGCTCGGCATTGAAGGCCGCCAGGGTGATGATCAGCAGGAACAGCATGCTGCCCATGGCCAGCTTGTGCCGGAAGAACCGACGACGGAACAACTGCCACTGCGAGCGGGCGACGATCTGGGTGCCGTCGTGGTACTCGGGGGCTTCGCCGGAATCGTCGGCACGGTGCAGGCCGGCGTCATCGGTGACGATGTCGGCGCCACCGAGACCGGTGCGGACGGGGACGTCCTGGGCCTTCGGACGCTCGTCGGGCTGCGAGGGCTCACTCATAGCGGATCCTCGGGTCGAGGTAGCCGTACAGCAGGTCGGCGAGGAGGTTGGCGAGCATCAGGAAGAAGCCCACGATCACCAGCCAGGCCATGATCGGGTACGGGTCGCGCCGGCCGATGACGTTGATGAAGTAGCGACCCATGCCGTCGAGACCGAACACGGTCTCGATCACGATCGCGCCCGAGATCAGGGTGCCGAACGACAGGGCAGCCACGGTCACGGTCGGGATCAGGGCGTTGCGCATCATGTGCCGGGTCGTGATCTTGCGTTCGGACAGGCCCTTGGCACGTGCCGTGCGGATGTAGTCCGACGACATCACCTCGAGCATGGAGGCGCGCATGTAGCGGCTGTAGCTCGCGATCGAGAAGATGGCCAGCGAGGCGATCGGCAGCACCAGGTGATGGGCGCGATCGAGCCAGAATGCCATGCCGGTGCCCGGATTGGGCGAGGACAGGTTGGCGATCGGGAAGATGCGGTAGCCGGTCCAGCGGTAGATGATCACCACGCCGACCTGGAGCAGCAGGGCGAACCAGAACGAGGGCATCGAGAAGCCGAGGAAGCTCAGCGTGGTCGTCGAGTAGTCGAAGACGCTGTACTGCTTCTTGGCGGACACCGCACCGAGCGTGACCGCGATGGCGAAGGCGATCAGTTCGGCAGCCACGACCAGTTGCAGCGTGTTGCCCATGACGCGCTGGAGGTCGGGCCAGATCGGACGTGGCGAGATCAGGTACTCGCCGAAGCCGCCCTGGGGGATCTGTTCGACCCACCGCAGGTACTGCACCGGGAACGGGTCGTCGAGGCCGCGCATCTCGCGCACGCGCTGAATCTGTTCCTGGGTGATGTTGGGCTGCTGCCGCAGGTCGGCGAGCGGATCACCGCTGGAGGACACGAACCCGAACGTCAGGAACGTCGACAGGATCAGGATCGGGATCGTGATGAGGAGGCGGCGCAGCGCGTAGTTGAGCACCGGCGGATCCTTCCCGGTTGGAGGAGACGTAGACCGGGGCTGACGGGGGGCCGGCGCCCGTCCCGTGAGGAACGGACGCCGGCGGGGAAGCTACCGAACGCTTCCAACTCCCGTCATGCGGGGGTCACTCGGTGCGCGCCCAGGTGCCGGCGTTCCACAGGTTCGTGGCGTTGGTGGCGTTGAGCTGCGGACCCGTGACACCGTTCTCCCAGGCAACCAGCTGCGGCTGCTGGAACAACGGCACCACCGGGGCGCCGTCGGCGAAGACCTGTGCGGCCTCGTTCCACAGGTCAGCGATCACCTGCGGGTCGACGGACGAGTTGGCCTCGTCCATCAGGTTGGTGATCTCCTCGTTGCACCATGCGGTCCAGTTCTGCGGACGCAGTTCGTCGCCGTCACAGCCGTAGATGTTGGCGTTGCCTGACGGGGAGGGCGAACCGACCCAGGCGAACAGACCGATGTCGTAGTCGCAGACACCGCCACAGTTGTCGGGGGTGTTGAGACGCTCGAAGAAGGCGGCGCCTTCGTCGTTCTCGATGCTGATCTCGATGCCGATCGCGGCCAGGTCGGCCTGGATCAGCTGCTGGGTGAGCTCACGACGCTCGTTACCACCCGTGGTGGAGATGCGGAACGAGAGCGTGTCACCGTCGCACGTGAAGAAGTCACCATCGCGGGTGCAGCCGTTCTCCTCGAGGAGGGCGACGGCGGCGTCCGGGTCGTAGTCCCACTGCGAGTAGCTCGGCTCGTAGAACTCCGAGTTCGCCATCCAGAACGGGTTGTTCAGGACCTCGGCGTCCGCGAAGACCGGACGAACGAGGGTCTCGACGATCTGCTCACGGTTGATGCCGAGTGCGATCGCCTGACGGACGTAGTCCTTGTCGAGGCCAGGAACGAGCGTGTTGAAGTCGATGTGCTCCCAAACCGGGCCGAGACCCGTCTCGTACTGCAGCTGGTCCGACGCCCCCTCGAGGGTGTCGATCAGCTCGATCTGCGGCTGGGGGTCGTACACGTCGAGCTCGCCACCGACCATCTGCTGCGTGAGCGTGGTGGTGTCGGGCACGTAGCGGAAGATCAGCTCGTCGAGCATGACCTCACCGTCCCAGTAGTTCTCGTTGCGGACGAGACGCAGCTGGGTGCCCTTGTCCCACGAGTCGAAGATGTACGGGCCACCCGAAACGTCGGGCAGCGTGTCGTTCATCACCGTGGTGAAGTCCTCGCCCTCGAGGACGTGGGCCGGCAGGATCGCGGCGAACAGCAACTGCCACGCGGCGAAGGGCTCGGTGAAGTTGAACGTGACGGTCTTCTCGTCGACGACCTCGTAGTCCGAGATCAGCTCGTAACCGTTGCGCGAGGTGATCTGGTCGGCCCAGGCGGCCTCCATGTCCATGATCGTCTCGAAGGTGAAGACGAAGTCCTCGGACGAGATCGGCGTACCGTCGGACCAGACCGCTTCCTCGCGGATGGTGTAGGTGACGCTGAACGGGTCCTCGGTGAACTCGGCCTCGCCGTCGATCAGCGACGGTGCGTACGAGAAGTCGGGCTGGATGACATAGGCGCCCGGGAACACGTTGGAGTTGACCTTGGAGGTGACCAGCGAGTTGCCGTCGATCAGCCAGCCGTTGAGGATGGTGGGCTCCTGCTCGTCACCGAACAGAACGGTGCCGCCCTGGACCGGGCCGGTGGCCTCTTCTTCCTCGGTGGGCTCCTCGGTGGGCTCCTCCTCGGCGTCGGGCTCGGTCTCTTCGGGGGCCTCGGGCTCCGGCTCGGGGTCGTCGCCGCCGCCGCACGCCGTGATGACGAGCGCGGCAGCCATGACGAGGCCTACGCCCCGCCATCGCCGAATACTGGGTGACCGCATGTATCGCTCCTTGGTAATGGAAAGTGCGAGTCCCGGACGCGGGTCAGCGGATGCACCCTTACGGGCGTTCTCCCGTCCGATGACTGGGTCCTCGTTCTTGCTCCACGGAAGACCGCTGGTGCGGCCTACTACGGTGGCCGTAGGAACGTAGCACCGAGCCATCGTGCGCTCGTGATGCGCGTTCGCCCACCGGACGTTCGGCCGTTGTCCTCCGCGGTCAGCCTAGCCAGAAGGAGGGGACCCGCGAGCGGTGGGACAGGGTCGGCGTGCTCCTGGCGCACCCGTTTGCGTGCCCTACCGCGGTGCCCGCCGGCGGTAGAGCCACGTCGGCGGTGTGTCGTCTGCCGGTCGTCGGGCCCCGACGCGCGGCCCGTCGGGCGCCGCAGCCGCGATGGCGCACAGTCGGTCGTACTCGTCGGCGCTCTCGACGTGGTCGGTCAGCATCCAGTGCCGGCGGCCGTGGCCGCGCGCGAGCAATCCGCTGCTGGGCCCGCTGTCCGTATCGCCCGCGGCGTCGCGGCGCGCCTGCAACCTGCGGGCCCCGCCCGGACGGGTCCGTTCGATGGCGCGCACCTGCTCCCAGGGCAGGAGGCGTCGGCGCAGGACGCTCACCAGCTCGATGCCGGCGGGGGAGAGCACCACGTGGCGCGGGTAGGAGTACAACCCGACCGCGGCGGTCGCGACGCCGCCGATGACCATGGCGAGGGCGACGAGGTTGACGCCGTTGGCCAGCCCCCAGGCCCCGAGCAGGATCAACAGGTGGGGCGTGAGCAGCACGGCCAGCAGGCCGCGCAGCGACGGGTACAGGGTCAGGTTCGGGTCGTCGTCGGACATCTGACGAGGCTATCCCGAGGTGAGGCCCGCCTCGGCGTCGGCGGCCGCGACGGCGGCCGGTGTGACGATCCGGAAGGCGAGCGTCACGCCGACGGCCATCACGCCCGCGGCGGCGAACCAGGGGGCGCGAAGGCCGAATGCGCTGGCGGTGAGGCCTCCGACCAGCGCGCCGAGCGGCATGGCCCCCCAGCCGAAGAAGCGGAACACGCTGTTGACGCGGCCGAGCAGCTCGTCGGGCACCAGGCGCTGTCGCAGCGAGATGGTGATCACGTTCCAGGTCACGACCGCGAAGCCGTACATGGCCTGGGCGATGAGATAGATCACGACGTCGCCGGTCAACGCGATCGAGAGTGGTGCGAGACCGACCATCGCCAGGGCGATGCGCAGCGCCCGGCCACGGCCGAGCAGACGCGCCGTCCGTTGCGCGCCGAAACTGCCGAGCAGTGAACCCGTGGCGCCGGCGACGAAGAGCAGCCCGAAGGCGGCCTCGCTGAGCCCGAGCACGGACTCCTCGCCGACGACGTAGAGCGCGAGGACCGAGTACCAGGCCATGGTCGCGCCGTTCATCGCCGCGGTCAGCACCGCGAACGTGCGCAGCAGGCGGTGGCGTCGCAGCCACTGCAGGCCCTCGGCGATCTCGGCCAGCGCGGCCGGGCTGCGTCCGCCCGTCGTCGCCGTCGGGCTGGCGGCCGAGGGGCCGGTCGGCCCGCCGTCGCCCGGTGCGGCCGCGATCCCCGCCTCCGGAGCCGTCGCTGCCTGGGTTCGACGGTGGGCACGTGAGTAGGTACCCGTCATCCAGATGAGCAGCCCGGCGGAGATGGCGAACGTGCCGGCGTCGATCAGGATGGGCAGGGCGGCCGCCATGCCGAACAGCCACGCGCCGAGTGCCGGCCCGACGAACTGGTTGCCGACGTCCTCGCCGGCGTACAGCAGTCCGTTGGCGCGCTCGAGCTGGTCACGACGGACCACCGCCGGCATCAGCGCGTTCGCGGCGTTGTCGAACAGCACCTCGAAGACGCCGAGACCGAGCGCGATGAGGTAGAGCAGCCAGATGCTGGCCGCGTCCAGCAGGATCGCGACGCCGAGCAGCAGCATCAGGCCACAGCGCACGGCGTTGCACAGATACATCAGCCGACGTCGATCGACCCGGTCGGCGATGACCCCCGCGTGGAGCGAGAACAGCAGCCAGGGCAGGCGGCCGGCGATGGCCACGCCGGCGAACAGCAAGGGGTCGCGGGTCAGGGTCTCGGCCAGCAACGGGATCGCTGCGCTGTCGATGCCGTCGCCGAGGTTGGAGATCGCCGAGGCGGTCCACAGCTTGCGGTAGTTGCTGCCGAGACCACGTTCGGTGCCCGTCGCGGGCACCTGGCCCGACTCCTGTTCACGCTGGCCCACGTCCGACACTTTCCCTCGCCCCGGGAGCGCGCGTCGTCTGGCGACCACGAGCCCCGTCCTCCGTTGGCGGCCCCCTCGCCGCGCGGCACGGTAGGGAATGGCTAGTCAGCGGCCAGACACGGGGCGCTTGGCGCACGCGACCTCGCGGGCGCCCGCATGTCCGGCTGCCTCCTGTCCATCGGGGCGGACGAGAGCTAGGCTCGTCTTCGGGAGTCCGGCCCCGGCTGGGGCGGCACGACGGCGAGGTGAGCGGTGACGCGACGCAACGAACCACTCGAAACCCTGCTCGGCCCGCTCGAACAAGAGGTGATGGACGTCTCGTGGCGGCTCGGTGACGCCACGGTGCGCGACGTCCACGACCAACTCGCGCGCGTGCGCAACATCGCGTACACGACGGTCATGACCACGATGGCGCGGTTGGCCAGCAAGGGTCTGCTCGAGCGCGACACCGCCGGACTCGCCCACCGCTACCGCCCGGCCGTCAGCCGCGACGACTACGCGCAGACGGCCGTCGACGACGTGCTGTCGTGGTTGTTCGAGCGCTACCCGGAACCGGCGGCGGCCTACCTCGCCGAAGTCGTCGACGACGTCGACGGGGTGACCCTCGATGAACTCCGGGCGGCCGTCAAGCGCCGCCGCAGCGCCGAACGCTGAGCTTCGACGTGGACCTCGGCGTCCTTCTCGCGCTGCCGCTGGAGTCGGTAGCGGTCCGGGCGATCCTCGCGACGCTCGGATGCATGCTCCTCGTGCGCGCCCTGTTGCGCGTCGGCCTGCGTGCTCCGTCGGTCCGCGTCGCGACGGCCCTGGCCCCGGCGGCGGCGGTAGGCGGGGTGCTGGTGTTCACGTGGGGAAGCCTGCACCTGCCGTCGTTGATGCTGCCCGTCGAAGCCGCCGGTGCGTTGCCGATCCCGGTCCGGGACGGCTACCTGCACTTCGCGCCCATCGCCGCGCCACTGCTGGTCGGTCTGTGGGCGAGCGTGGCGGCCGTGCGACTCTGGCGCCGGGGCCGCAGGTTCCGCTCGGCACGTCGCCACGCGCTGCTGGCCCGCCGCCAGGGTACGGCGGCGCCTGCACTTCAGGCCGTCACCGACCGTCTCGCCGCCCAACTGCGCGTGCCGGCGCCCGCGGTCGCCGTCCTGCCGAGCTGCCCCGGTGGCGCCCTGGTCGTCGGCACGCGTCGTCCCGTGGTGCTGATCGGCCAGGACCTGCTCGACCAGCTCGACGAGGCCGAACTCGAGGGCGTGCTCGCCCACGAACTCGCCCACGTGCGACGGCGGGACAACCTCGTCTCGGCCGTTCTCGGCGCGGTGCGCGACCTCACCTTCTTCGTCCCCGGTGGTGGCTGGGCAGTGCGTCAACTGCACCGCGAACGCGAGCTCGCCGCCGACCAGGTCGCGGTCAAGGTCACGCGGCGCCCCGGTGCGCTTGCGTCCGGCCTGCTCAAGGTCATCGAGGCCGGCCCGCGGCTGTCGCACCCGTGCGCAGCACTCGCACCGGGTGGTTCGCTCGTCGATCGGGTCCGTGTGCTCGTCGACGACGCCCCGCCGGTGACCTCGCGCCGGCGCAGCGTCGAGTCGGTTGCGGTCACCGGGTCGGTGGTGGTGGCGATGTCGGCGGCGCTGGTGGTCCCCACCGTGCTCACCGGGGACGATCACCAGCGCGACGCCGTGGCCGTGGTGTGGTCCGCCAGGACACCCGGCAGCGCGGCGGCCGACGCCGACGTGGTGACGCGACCGGCACGGGCGTTCGAGATCTACCGGCGCAACAATCTCGACGTGGCGACGCCCGAAACCGGTGGCTACGCGCAACTCGACGAGCGCAGCTACGAGAACCGGCCCAGCACGTTGCGCGCCTGCGCCGCCGACGACAGGACCTGCCCGGCACCGCCGCGCCGGGTCGGACTCGGCCTGCAGCCGCGCCCCGACATCCGTGTCGACCACGAACTGACCGGGCGCTGGCAGGAGGCGACACCGGTGATGTCGGGGCGTTCGGGCGACGGGTTCGGCGTCTACATGCTCGCGCGCAACGCCGAGGACGCACGCCGGGGGGCCGTGGCCGCCGAGTGAGCGGCCGCCGCGAGCGGCCGGGGGCCACCGCCGGGCTTGCTACCCTCCGCGGCACATCCGTGTTCGTGACCCTCCGGGGGAGTTTCCGTGCCCGTCGTCGAAGCCATCGTGGTGACCCTGCACGTGCTGCTCTCGCTCGTGCTCATCCTGTTCATCCTGCTGCACCGCGGGCAGGGGGGCGGGCTCTCGGACATGTTCGGGGGCGGCGCCGGCGGTGGCCTGCAGGGCTCCGCGGTCGTCGAACGCAACCTCGACCGGCTCACGATCGTCACGGCCGTCCTGTTCGGGCTGACCAACTGCGCCCTCGTCGTCATGCTCTGAGTCGCACCGCCACCGCCCGTGCGGTGGCGACGTGCCTCGCGCTGGCACTGGCCGCCGTCGCCTGCACCGCACCAGCGTCGGACGAACCCGAGACCTCGCCGCCGCCGGTGACCTCGCCTGACCTCGGAGGGCCGGCGGGGGACCGCGGCGGCACGCTGCGGGTCGGTCTGTCGCTCGATCCGGTGAGCATCGACCCACGGTTCGTCACCGACGCCGAGGGCGAACTCGTGGTCGGCGCGCTGTTCGAACCGCTGGTCACCCTCGACGAGCGCCACGAACCCGTGCCGGGGGCGGCCAGACGGTGGGAGATGCACGAGGAGGGCCGGCGGTTCGTCTTCCACCTGCGAGGCGCCACCTTCCACGACGGCAGCCCCGTCACCGCCGACGACTTCGTGCGTTCGTTCACGCGGCTGTTGGACGGCACGGCCACGCCGCCGTCCTATCTCGGATACCTGCTCGACGACGTCGCCGGCGCGGACCGTGTCGCCGAGGCCGGCGGGGCCGTCGACGGCCTGCGCGCGATCGACGAGCAGACCCTCGAGATCACGTTGCGTGCCCCGCGGCCCGCGTTCGTGACCACACTGGCCGACCCGAGCCTGGTTCCCGTGCCCGCCGACGCGGACGAGGACCTGGAGGCGTTCGCGGCCCGGCCGGTCGGCAACGGCCCCTTCGCGATGACCGAGGCGCGTGAGCCGGGCGCGTTCCTGCGCCTGACCCGGTTCGCCGACCATCACCGGCCTCCCGTCCTCGACGAGGTGGTGTTCACGGTCTTCCCCGACAGCGGGGCCCGTGACCAGCAGTGGGACGACCTGCTCGCCGGCCAACTCCACATCGCCGAGGTGCCACCCGAACGGCTCGACGAGGCCCGGGAACGCTTCGGCGAGTCACCGGACGGCTACCGCGGACCCGGGGTGCTCGACGGCGTGGCGGCGACCGTCTACCTGTATGCATTCGACGTGGCGCAGCCACCGTTCGACGACGTGCGGGTCAGGCAGGCGTTGTCGCTGGCCATCGACCGCGAGCGGCTGGCCGATCGCGTCCTGGCAGGCTCACGGGACCCGGCGTACGGGATCGTGCCGCCTCCCGTGCCGGGATCCCAGCGCTGGGCGTGCGCCTACTGCCGACACGATCCCGGCCTGGCCCGCGAACTGTGGGACGAGGTGCTCGCCGATCGCCGCGCGGCGGATGCCGCCGCCGAGGACGCGGCGTCCGCCGAGGACGCGGAGTCCGCCGAGGACGCGGAGTCCGCCGAGGACGCGGGGTCCGCCGAGGACGCGGAGTCGGCCGAGGAGCCGCCGACGGAGGCGCCCGCGGACGAGGAGGTCGCCGAGGAGCCCATCGAGGTGCCGGTGCCCGACGACCTCGCCCGCATCACGCTCACGCACAATCGGGGGCGTACCCACGCGGCGATCGCCGAGCGGATGGCGGCCGACATCGAGTCCGCCCTCGACGTCACGGTCGACGTCGCCGCGTTCGACCTCGGTCCGTTCCTGCAACGGGTTCACGCCGGCGACATCCCGCTGTTCCGTGTGGGCTGGGAGACCAACGTTCCCGATCCCGGTGCCTACCTGGTGCCGATGTTCGCCAGCAGCGGCCTCGGGCGTGACAACCTCAGCGGGTTCACCGACGAGGGCGTCGACGTCCTGCTCGAGGAAGCACGCACGCGCACGCGGCCGGCCGCCGCGCGGTCCCGCTACCGCGAGGCCGAGCGACGCATCCTCGACGCGATGCCCGTCATGCCGCTGCTGTGGTACCGCGACCTGCGCGTGGTTGCGCCCGATGTCGAGGGCCTGCGCTGGTCGCCGTTCGGCCGGATCGACCTCGCATCGGTGTCACTGCGCACCCCGTGATCCGTCGTGTCCCGTCGCCGCCGCGTGACGCCCGACCACGTTGGCGGGTGTCCGGGGCAGCGGCTACGCTGCGCGACTCCGCGGGCGGTTTTCGCCCGCACGCGCGCGAGTGGCGGAATAGGCAGACGCGCACGGTTGAGGGCCGTGTCCTCGAAAGAGGGTGGAGGTTCAAGTCCTCTCTCGCGCACCACCCGGCTACACCGGCCTACGTGGCCGAATTCGACGGAATCGCGAACGCCCCCGACCCCGGTCGGGGGCGTTCTCGGTGCCCACATCACCCGCGATCGTCCGGTCGACTCTCGCGTGCCCGGTTGAATCAGACGGTCACCGGTGACCGTCTGACTCGACCGTGACGGCCGGGGCATCGCGGTCGTCGGGGCCATTGTCCGGGTGGCCCATTCGGGCCGCCGCGTGTTGACCGCCCGCGACCATCGGGCGACTAACGTCTGCGGGCACGGTGGTCGAGCGACCGGACTGGCCACCGGGGGACGGCAGGAGCGGACCTTGGCGAGCCAGCGCGCGACCACGAAGGACCCCGAGGCGACACCCGTCGACGGTGGACTGACACTCGCGGAGCAGGAGCAGCTCCTGGCTGCGCTCGAAGCGGCCGTCGAGGGCGACTTCACCCCACGCCTGCGGTTCCGTCGCCAGGGCGTGGCCGGCGAGCTGGCCGGCACGTTCAACGAACTGATGAAGCGGCGGATCGCCGTCACCGACGAACTGCACCGGATCAGTCGAAGGGTCGGGCGCGAAGGGCGGCTCAACGAACGCGCGTCGGTCGGTCGGGTCGGCGGCGGCTGGGACGAGCAGATCGAGGCGCTCAACAACCTCATCGACGACCTCGTCCAGCCCATCACCGAGGTGTCGCGGGTCCTGACGGCCATCGCCGACGGCGACCTGTCCCAACGCTTCTCGCTCGAGGTCGGCGACGACCACCGCATGAGCGGCGAGTTCCTCGCCATCGGCCGCAACGTCAACAAGGTGCTCGACCAGCTCTCGGAGTTCGCCGACGAGGTCACGCGCGTCGCGCGCGAGGTCGGGACCGAGGGCAAGCTCGGCGGGCAGGCCCGCGTCAAGGGCGCCGCCGGTACGTGGCGGGACCTGACGGACAACGTCAACTCGATGGCACGCAACCTGACCGACCAGGTCCGCAACATCGCCGAGGTGACCACCGCCGTCGCAAAGGGTGATCTCAGCCGCAAGATCACGGTCGACGCGGAGGGCGAGATCCTCGAGCTCAAGACCACCGTCAACACGATGGTCGACCAGCTCTCGGCCTTCGCCGATGAGGTCACGCGGGTCGCCGGCGAGGTCGGCACCGAGGGCAAGCTGGGCGGCCAGGCCCGGGTGAAGGGCGTGTCGGGGACCTGGAAGGACCTGACGGACAACGTCAACTCGATGGCACGCAACCTGACCGACCAGGTCCGCAACATCGCC
>JAGXST010000085.1 GCA_018335555.1 Actinomycetota bacterium
CGGCTGACCCGGCAGCGATGCGGCGGGTCCGCCGAACAGCCGCTACGCTGCCGCACTCGCGGTGGCTGTTGCGCCGCCGGTTCGTGGTGTGATCCGACGCCCGCTTTGGGCCGACCCCCACCGACCACCTTCGTCTTCGTCTTCCCACCGAGGTAGCCCTGCCCATGCCCACCGGACGCGTCAAGGTCTTCAACGCCGATCGCAACTTCGGCTTCGTCACCACCGCAGAGGGCGACGAGCTGTATGTCGCCGGCGACCAGGTCAGCGGCGGCTCCGCCCTGCGCTCGGGCGACGAGGTCGAATTCGAGGTCGGCGAGAGCGAGGGTGGCCGCCGCGCTGCCACCGGCGTGACCGTCACCAAGCAGGCACCCGCCGACACCCCCATCGGGCGCACGATGGCCCCGCCGCCGTCGTGGGAGGAACTGGAAGAGCGCGAGCGTCAGCGCCGCATGGCGCGCCGCCGTCGCCGCTGATCCCCACGCCGACTCGGTCGCCGCGGGATCGACGCGTGTCCACAACGAACCGGCCGCTGCCGATCTGATCGGTGGCGGCCGTCGTCGTCGCGGTACGGTGACCGCGCAGGTAGATGGCGTGCACACGAAAGGTGGACGGGTGCGGCTCGCCGGTCCGGCTGCGACCCCGGTCAAGGACCGGGTGCAGCAACTCGAGGAGGTCGCTGACCGCGACCGTCCCTGGGACGTCATCGTCTGGGACGATCCCGTCAACCTGATGTCCTACGTGGTGTTCGTCTTCCGCAGGGTGTTCGGGTTCACCGAGGACGTGGCCCGGAAACTCATGCTCGAGGTGCACCAGCAGGGCCGCGCCCTGGTCGCCTCCGAACCGCGCGAGCAGGCCGAGATGTACGTGCAGCAACTGCATGGCTACGGCCTGCAGGCCACGATGCAGCGGTCCACGTGAGCGGCGGCGGGGTGCGAACGTGAGCCGGGCGTTCCGTCGCCAGGGTGACCACATCCGGATGCAACTCGACCCGGTCGAGATCGACCTGCTGCGCTCGCTCCGCGACGGGTTGCGCAGCACCCTCGACGGCGGCGACGCCGATGACCCGGTGCTGCGTCGGCTGTTTCCAGCGACGGTGGTCGGCGACGACGCCGCCGACCACGAACTGCGACGCCTGCTGTACGACGACCTGCTGCAGTCGCGCCTGGTGGGTCTCGACGCGCTGGCGACGCTGCTCGACCGCGGCGTCGAGCACCGTGGCCACGTGCGGGTCCGCCTCGACGGCGAGGAGGCCGCCCTGGTGCTCGGCGTCCTCAACGATCTGCGTCTGGCCATCGGTGCCCGTATCGGCGTCGAGAGCCTCGAGCGCGACGACCTCGACCCCGACGACCCCGTCGCCTACCGCCTGGCCGTCATGGACCACCTCGCCTGGTTGCAGGAGCAACTGCTCGCGATCCTGGACCCGGCCTCGGTCGCGCACTACGGACGTCCGGGCCCGGACGCCTGACGAGGTCAGCCGACCAACCGGCCGCCGAGATCGGCCGCGGCAGCGCGAGCCGCGGCCTCGACCTCGTGTGACCCCCGCGAGAGGTTCATGGCCGTCTCGGCCATGGCATGGGCGACGTCGGGGCTACCCCAGCGTCCGCCGTCGACGCCGGCGGCCTCGCGGCGGTCCTCGGCCTCGCGGGCCCAGTAGACGGCGTCCTCGGCGGCGATGCCGGCCACGATCCGCAGCCGCTCGTGGAGCGCGACGGCGTCGTCGAGGGGGAGGGGTTCGCGGACCCAGCGGTGGCGCTCGAGGGTCACGATCGCCTCGAGCAGCACCGTGGCGTCGTTGGCATCGAGGTAGAGGTCCCACACCGAGGGCACGACAGATCCTTTCGGGCCCGGCGATGCCCCGTCGCCGGACCGGCTTCGCTCACCCTAGCGGCGGAGCAGGCGTTCCACGCGGCCGGTCAGTTCGCGGGCCTCGGGGACACCGAGCAGCCGTGTCACGAGCACGTAGACGGCGCCGATGCCGGCCATCGCGAGCACGCCGGCGATGGTCGGGTGCCAGCCGAGGTCGTCCAGGACGGTCCGGAGCGCGAGCGCCGCCACCGCAGCGGCACCGGCACCGGCCCCGAGCCGGGCCGCGTAGTGGCCTCCGAGTCGGACCCGGCCGAACACCACCCGCAACCGGATCCGCAGCAGCGCCAGTTCGAACCACGCGCCGACGGCGGCACCGAACGCGAGACCTGCGGCGCCGAGGCGGAACAGGTTGTCATCGGACAACCGCTGCTGCTCGGTGGCGACCTGCCAGCCGAAGGCATCGACCACGGCGAAACCTTCGCGGGTGGCCTCGACCGCATCGAGGGGGAACATGACCGCGACGCCGACCAGCAGTGAGAGCACGACCCGCATGACCGCGTAGACGGCCGGGTTGCGCGTGTCACCGACGCCGTACAGCGCCGACTGCAGGAGGCGTGAACTCGTCGAGGCGAGCATGCCGAGGCTGTAGACGGCCAGCACGGTGCCGACCTGGCGAGACGCGTCGGCGCTGAAGTTGCCGCGTTGGAACACGGTGGCGACCACCAGGTCGCCGGCGAGCAGGAACGCCACGGTGCTCGGCACGACGAAGAAGGCGACCCGGCCGAGACCGCGGTCGATGCGGGCCAGGACCCGCTGCCGATCGCCGTGGTCGAGGGTCGACAGCGTCGGCAGTTCGGCCGCTGCGATCGCCATGCCGAACAGGCTGATCGGCAACAGGTACAGGATCTGCGCGAAACCGAGCGCCGACATCGCCCCGGCAGCGAGCAGCGAGGCGACCATGATGTCGACGTAGGTCGCCAACTGCACGCCGCCGCGACCGGCGACGACCTGGCCGAAGCGGCCCACGACCGCGCGGACGCCGGGGACGGCCAGGGATGCCGACAGCCGCAGACCCCGGACCAGCCGCAGCACGCTGGGCAGTTGGACACCGAACTGCAGCGCCGAGCCGAGCAGGGCGCCCCAGGCGAATCCCTGGGCGACGGTGAACTCGTCGGACGTCGACAACCCGACCGCGAGAAGCACCACGATGATCGCGGTGTTCCAGGCCACCGGGGCCACGTAGGACAGAAAGAACCTGCGGTGCGAGTTCAGCACGCCCAGGCACCAGGCGGACAACACCAGCAGGCCGACGCCGGGGGTGAGGATGCGTACCAGCAGGACCGTCAGTTCGAACCGGTCGCTGCCGGGCGTCCAGCCCGGGGCCAGGATGCGCGTGATCGGGCCGGCGAAGACCGTGCCGATCAGGACCAACGCGCTCGTGACCACCATCAGAAGGCCGGCGACCGCACCCGCCAGCCGACCCGCATCCTCCTCGCGTCCCTCGGCGAGCAGCCGCGAGTAGGCGGGGATGAACGACGCCGAGAGCACGCCCTCGCCGAGCAGGTTCTGCATCAGGTTCGGGATCCGCAGGGCTGCCCGTAGGGCGTCCGCCCCGACCCCGGTCCCGAGGAACGCCGCCGTCGCGGATTCACGTACCAGGCCCGCGACCCGCGAGAGCAGGATGCCCGCCCCGACCAGGAACGAACTGCGGCGCAGGTCGTCGGCCGGCGGGGGCGCGTCGAAGGAGTCGGTGGGCTCGCTGCTCACGCGGACCAGGCCGCCGGACGTTCCCGCAGCGACTCGGATGCGACCTCGTCGCACCACGCCAGCCACTCGTCGCGACGGGCACCACGCCACGCGAGGTCGTCGAGGGTCCCGGGCAACTCGACGTCGGTGACCAGCGTCGCGAGTTCGCGGTACAGCAGCGCCTCGTCACGATGCTCGGCCAGGGTCTGCGCGAGGCGGGTGGCGCCGCGGACCTCGAGGTCCCAGTCGGCGCCGTCGACTGGGATGTCCTCGAGATGGCCGTAGCGGGTGAGGACGGCGGCGGCGCCGACCTTGCCGAACCCCTTCAGCCCCGGTATCCCGTCCGCGGTGTCTCCGACCAGGGCGAGCAGGTCCGGCACCGACGCCGGGGGCACGCCGAGCCGTTCGCGGACGCCGTCCTCGTCGTAGTAGTTGTCGCGCAACCGGTCGACCTGGACGATGCGCTGGCCGCGGACGACCTGGCCGAGGTCCTTGTCGGGCGTCAGGATCCTGACCTGCTCGACCTCGTCGACGAACCGCACGGCCGCCGTGCCGAGCGCATCGTCGGCCTCCTGCTCCTGCATCGACCACACCGTGACGCCCAGAGCCCGCGTCGCCGCTTCCGCCCGGTCGAACTGGGCGAGCAGGGCCGGGTCGACCCCCGTGCTGTCCTTGTAGGCGGGGAAGCGCACGTTGCGCCAGCTCTCGATCGGGTTGTCGAAGGCGACGGCGAGGTGGGTCACCTGCTCGTCCTCGTCCTCGAGCAGTCGCAGCAGCGCGTCGACCAGTCCGACCGTGGCCTTGACGTCGTGTCCCTCCGCGTCGGCGCGATCCGGTCGCTTCGAGAAGTGGGATCGGAACAACTCGTAGGTGCCGTCGACGAGATGCAGGCGCACGCGGGTCCCTCCAACAAGACGTCGCGAACGGTAGCCGTCCCCCCTCCTCCACACCGCGCCATCCGATCGGGCCGACGTTTCACGGGCCCCTGCTAGCGTCCGGACACCGACACCGGGGATCGCGTGGCCGGAGCGAACAACGGCGAACGGGCGGGGGAGCGACGGTGGCTCGGCCGCCGGACGGCCGCGCCTTCAGAAGGCGGGCTCGCCCGCGCGCCCCAGCCCGTCGCGCCGTCCGCTTGGGTCCTGCCCGACCCGGAAGAAGCGGACGAGGACGGCGTGGTCGGGGTCGGCGCCGACCTCGCACCCGGCACGCTCGTCGACGCCTACCGGCGCGGCATCTTCCCCTGGCCCCACCCGGGCGTGCCGCTGCCGTGGTTCTCGCCCGACCCACGTGGCGTGCTGCCCCTCGACGCGTTCCGGGTCAGCCGCTCGCTGCGACGGCGGTTGCGGGCCTGCGCGTGGACGACCACGGTCGACGCGTCGTTCGGCGCGGTCGTGGCCGGCTGTGCCCGGGAACGGGGCGAGCACGGCACCTGGATCACGACCACGATGGCACGGGCCTATGCGCGGCTGCACGAACTCGGCTGGGCGCACAGCCTCGAGGTGTGGGACGGCGGCCGTCTGGTGGGCGGTGTCTACGGCGTACAGGTCGGGGGGGTGTTCACCGGCGAGTCGATGTTCCATCGTGTCGACGACGCGTCGAAGGTGGCCCTGCTCGACCTCGTCCACCGCTTCGCGGCGGCCGGCGGGTCGCTGCTCGACGTGCAGTTGACGACCGCCCACCTCGCCGGCCTCGGCGCGCGTGACGTCGATCGTGACCGGTTCCTGGCGGAGTTGGCCGCGGTCGGCGACGCGGACGTGCGGCTCGCCACCACCGAACTGCCGGTCACCCGGCTGCTCGAGAACGGCGCCACCGCCCGACCGTGACCGGCGGTGGCGGGACCCCGGCAAGGTGAGGCACACTGGACCGACCCGAGGCGGTCGAGTCCGGCCCTCCCTCTTCGTGTCCGCACCCCGAGTCCGGGGCCGGCGCGATCCGTCGCAGCGCACCAGCGTTGTCGGCGCCACGTGCGGTGCCCGGCCGGCACCCACGTCGTCTGTCCCGCCGCATCGGTGGCCAACCTTCCAGGAGTGCCCTGTCGTGCCCGAGAACCACGCCAACGAGCCCACCCCCGCCGCACCCGACACGCGCCAGATCGAGCGGCGCTACCCCGACCGCGACTTCGAGGTCCGCGACCTCGACCTCGCCGCCTGGGGACGCAACGAGATCGGCCTTGCCGAGTACGAGATGCCCGGCCTGATGGCCCTGCGCGAGCGGTACTCCGACGAGCAGCCCCTCGCCGGTGCCCGCATCGCCGGGTGCCTGCACATGACGGTGCAGACCGCCGTGCTGATCGAGACGCTGCAGGCCCTCGGCGCCGACGTCCGCTGGTCGTCGTGCAACATCTTCTCGACCCAGGACGAGGCCGCCGCCGCGATCGCGGCCGCCGGGACACCCGTGTTCGCCTGGAAGGGCGAGTCCGAGGAGGAGTACTGGTGGTGCATCGACCAGACACTGGAGTGGCCCGACGGCTCGGGGCCGACGCTGCTCCTCGACGACGGCGGTGACCTGACCGGCTACGTCCACGACCACCGCGCCGACCTGCTCGGTGACGTCGTCGGCGTGTCCGAGGAGACCACGACGGGGATCAAGACGCTGCGGCGCCTGCAGCAGCAGGGCCTGCTGCGCATGCCGGCGATCAACGTAAACGACTCGGTGACCAAGTCGAAGTTCGACAACCTCTACGGCTGCCGCGAGTCGCTCATCGACGGCCTCAAGCGCGGCACCGACGTCATGATCGCGGGCAAGGTCGCGATCGTGGCCGGCTACGGCGACGTCGGCAAGGGCTGCGCCCAGGCACTCGACAGTCTCGGCGCGACCGTCTACGTCACCGAGATCGACCCGATCAACGCCCTGCAGGCCGCCATGGAGGGCTACCGGGTCGTGCGGATGGAGGACACGATCGGCGAGGCCGACATCGTCGTCACCGCCACCGGCAACATGTCGATCGTCACCCGCGACCACGTCCTGCAGATGAAGGACCACGCGATCCTGTGCAACATCGGTCACTTCGACACCGAGATCGAGACCACCGCCCTGCGCGAGTACGAGTGGACCAACATCAAGCCACAGGTCGACCTGGTCCACCTGCCGACCGGCAACAGCGTCATCCTGCTCTCCGAGGGACGCCTGGTGAACCTCGGCAACGCCACCGGGCACAGCTCGTTCGTGATGTCGAACTCGTTCACCAACCAGGTCCTGGCGCAGATCGAACTGTGGCGCAACCACGGCGAGTACAAGCACGAGGTGTACGTGCTGCCCAAGCGCCTCGACGAGGAGGTCGCACGACTCCACCTCGACAAGATCGGTGCCAGGTTGACCACGCTGACAGCCGAGCAGGCCGAGTATCTCGGTGTCGACGTCGACGGTCCGTTCAAGGACGACAGCTACAGGTACTAGGCCTTCGTGCCGATGGACTGGCCGGGCCTTTCGTGGCCCGGCCAGTCTCGTGTGCAGGAGCCGTCGATGAAGCTCGCCAGTGCGATCCTCGCGCTGCTCGGTGTGGCCGTGCTCCTGGCAGTGGTCGTGACCGGGGGAGCGGTTGCCGGCGCCGAGGTCACCGCGCAGGTTTCCTCCGACGAACCGGTCCCGACGACCGTCGACGGCGACCAACTGCTGACCGAACTCGCGGCGCTCGAACCCGCGCTGCCGGCGGTGGCGCCTCCGACCGGTGTACAGATCGACCCGAGCGCGACCTGGGGCACGCTCGAGGGCGACGCTCGCGCCGCCCGTACCGAACTCGATGCGATCGAGCCGGACCTGCGTGCGCTGTTCGTCGCCGCTGACGACGCCGACGGCGCGGTCGCAGAGGCCATCGCGCTGGTCGCCCGCGGCTGGCTCGACGTGTGGAGCGGCCTCGGGCCACTGGCGGCCTGGGAGATGCACGACCTCGAGTTCCCCGTCGGTACCGACGACGTCGACGGTGTCGCGACCGGCAGCGACGAACTGCGGGGCGCCGCCGAGCGCGGTCTCGAACAGATCCTGACCGGGCAACGACGTCTGCTCGACGGCTACGACCGGTTGCGCACACTGGGAGCGGCTCCGCCTGGCGACCAGGTCGCTTTCGACGTGCGTGCGGCTCAGGCCGACGACTTCGACGCGCTGGTGCGCCCCCTGGCGCGCCAACTGCTCTCGCAGAGCGGTCCCACCGTCATGGTCACCACCGAACGGTTCGGCACCTCGGCGCCCGGCGCCCAGGCGCGTGCACGCAGCAGCACCATGGTGTGCGTCGACCGTGAAGCGCTCGAAGCGCTCGGGCGGACGCCGGATGCCCAGGAGTTGGCAGCCCTGGCCGAGCAGGCCCGCGGCCGGGTCGACTGCCCGGACCTGTCGCCGAGGGACGTGGCTCCGTAGGCTGCGGCGATGGAACCCCTCCCGAAGCCGGATGAACTGCTCGCCCTGCACGACGTGACCGAGGTGCTCTTCGACACGTTGCGGGCCTGGTTCGACGTGCCCGAACGCGTGACCCTCTCGCTGCACGACGTCGACGCCGCCGTCACCGAACTGTCCGACCCGGTGATGGTCGCCGCGCTCGCCATGCGAAAGCTGCAGGCCCTGCGGCTGCTCTCCCAACCGGGCGTGCGGACCAGCACCGACGTCGTGCTCGCCATCGTGCAGGACCTCGACCGGGCCTTGCTGCACGCACCCGCCCTGCACCTGGAGCGCCGGGCACGGCTCGCCGACTGGGACGCGGCGTTCGCCGACCTGGTGTCCACCGACGCCCCGGCGCCCAGCGGAGACCCGGCCGACGAGACCGAGGACGCCGACACCGCGGCATTCCGGTCCCTGCACGCCCGCCTGCACGAGGCGGTCCATGCCGTCGTGCAGGCCTCGGACGGCGAGATCCGCTACTTCGTGTAGTTGCGGGCGCGTTCGGCGCCCGACCCGCCGAACCTGCTGCATCTCCTACGAGCCGAGTAGTACGATGGCCGGGCGGCAATCGGGGTCCACCGCGCATCCGCCGGACCCGATCCGGGCAGCCATGTGCGCGCCCCGGCAGCATCTGCTTCCGCGACTCGATCCCCTGACGCCGGTGAGATTCCCTCCCGGCAGCGAAGGACAGGAATCTCCATGAAGACCACCCGCCGCATGTTTGCGGCTGCCGTCGTGGGCGCGCTCGTGCTCACGGCCTGTGGCGATGCTCCCGAAGAGGAGACGCCGGACGCAGTCGAGGAGCCCGAGGCCACCGACGAGGAGACCGAAGGCGACCCCGCCGAGGAGGAGCCCACCGAGGAACCGGCCGAACAGACCGACTTCCGCGGCTGCCTCGTCACCGACCAGGGCGGCGTGGACGACCAGTCGTTCAACCAGACCGCCTGGGAGGGCATGGTTCGCGCCGAGCAGGAGCTCGGGATCACCGCTGACGTGCTCGAGTCGACCTCCGAAGCCGACTTCGAACCCAACATCCAGGAGTTCGTCACCCAGGGCTGCGACCTGATCGTCACGGTCGGCTTCCTGCTCGGCGAGGCCACCGAGGCCGCGGCCCAGGCCAACCCCGACCAGAACTTCGCGATCGTGGACTACGCCTACGACGCGGACTACGACAACCTGCGCGAACTCGTCTTCGGCACCGAGGAGGCCGCCTTCCTGGCCGGCTACGCGGCTGCCGGCACCACCGAGAGCGGGATCGTCGGCACCTACGGCGGCATCAACATCCCGCCGGTGACCGTGTTCATGGACGGCTTCCTGGCCGGCGTGCGCTACTACAACCAGGAGAACGGCACCGACGTCCAGGTCGAGGGCTGGGACGGCAGCGACGGGCTGTTCACCGGCAACTTCGAGTCGCAGGACGACGGCCGCAACTTCACCGACCAGCTGCTGCAGGCCGGTGCCGACATCATCATGCCGGTCGCCGGCCCGGTCGGTCTCGGCACCGCCGCCGCCATCGAGGACTTCGGCTCGGGCATGATCGTCTGGGTCGACACCGACGGCTACGAGTCGACCCAGTACGGCGCGCTGATGCTGACCTCGGTCATGAAGAACATGGACGTCGCGGTGTTCGACAGCGTCCAGGCCGCGGTCGATGGCAACTGGGAAGGTGGCCTCGTCGTCGGCACGCTCGAGAACGAGGGCGTCGGCCTGGCACCGTTCCACGACTTCGAGGACACGGTGCCGCAGGAGGTCCGTGACGCGCTCGATGGTCTGCGTCAGGGCATCATCTCCGGCGAGATCTCGGTCGACCCGGCCGACTACTCCTGAGATCCGCTAGTCACGGGTGACGGCCCAGCCGTCACACCCCGAGGGTGCCCGCGAACTGCGGGCACCCTCGGCCGTCCTCCAACGCCTGAGGGCGCTAGCGTCCGGTGCCACATCCGACGCCCCTGCGGCCACCGCTCCTCGAGGAGACGCACGTGCATCTCGAGCTTCGCGGCATCACCAAACGGTTCCCGGGCGTCGTCGCCAACGATGCCGTCGACCTCGTGGTCGAGCCAGGGCAGGTGCACGGCCTGCTCGGTGAGAACGGCGCCGGCAAGTCGACGTTGATGAACATCCTCTACGGCCTGTACCGGGCCGACGAGGGCGAGATCCTCGTCGACGGGCAGCCGCTGGAACTCGACGGTCCCGGCGACGCGATCGCGGCCGGCATCGGCATGGTCCACCAGCACTTCATGCTGGTCCCGGTCTTCACCGTCGCCGAGAACATCCTGCTCGGCGTCGAACGGACCCACCAACTCGGCCGGCTCGACCGCGCCCGGTCGTCGCGCGAGGTGCGCGAACTCGCGGAACGATCGGGCCTGCCGGTCGATCCCGACGCGATCGTCGAAGACCTGGCGGTCGGTGTCCAGCAGCGGGTCGAGATCCTCAAGGCCCTCTACCGCGATGCCCGGCTGCTCATCCTCGACGAGCCGACCGCGGTGCTCACCCCGCAGGAGGCCGACGACCTGTTCGAGGCGATCCGCGGGTTCACCGCCGAGGGGCGTTCGGTCATCTTCATCTCGCACAAGCTTCGCGAGCATCGCGCCATCGCCGACCGGATCAGCGTGCTGCGGCGGGGCAGGATCGTGGGCACGGCCGACCCACGCACCGCGACCGAGCAGGAGTTGGCCAACCTGATGGTCGGCCGTCCCGTCGAACTCGTCGTCGACAAGCCCCGCGCCCAGCCGCAGGATATCGTGCTCGACGTGACCAATCTCGTCGTGCAGGACCTCGCCGGCACGACGCTGGTCGACGACGTGAACTTCGAGGTCCGCCGGGGCGAGATCGTCGCCGTCGCCGGCGTCGAGGGCAACGGGCAGACGCCGTTGGTGCGGGCCCTGACCGGACTCGAGACGATCCTGTCCGGCGACGTGACGGTCTCGGGCGTGTCCGTGACGGGGCGCACGCGCAAGGACGTGCTTCGCGCGGGCGTCGGGCACGTGCCGGAGGACCGCGCCCACGACGGCCTCGTCGCCGACTTCAGCGTCGCCGAGAACCTCGTGCTCAACCTCTGGGACGCCGAGCCGTTCGCCAAACACGCCACCCTGCAGTTCCGCGAGATCGACGCCCATGCGAAGCGACTGGTCGAGGCCTACGACGTGCGCACACCGTCGACGGCGACGCCGGCCGGCAGCCTGTCGGGTGGCAACCAGCAGAAGTTGGTGGTCGCGCGTGAGTTCGACCGTCCCATCGACCTGCTCGTCGCGTCGCAGCCGACCCGAGGTGTCGACGTCGGCTCGATCGAGTACATCCACCGCCAACTGGTCGCCAAACGCGACCAGGGCACGGCGGTCCTGCTCGTCTCGTCGGAACTCGACGAGGTGCTCGCTCTGGCGGACCGGGTCGCCGTGATGTTCCACGGCAGGTTGGTCGGGCCGTTCCCGATGCCCGTGAGCAAGGAGGCCGTCGGCCGCATGATGGCCGGCGCCGATCCCGACGAGGTCCTCAGCGGAGAACCACGATGACCGACCGACACGAGGACGACCCCGCCGGGGACCCGGCCGAGTCCGGCCCGGTGGCCCTGTCCGAGGCCGAGGTCGCCCGCCAGGAGATCGAGGCCGCCAAGGAGCGCGAGGCCGCGATCACCCACCTCGAGCCCGGCGCCGGGTTCGGCAAGCGGTTCGTGGCGGCGGTCACCGGGACGAGCGTGCTGGTGACGATCCTGTCGTTCGTGGCAGCCATCGTCATCGGCGGCGTGATCATCGCGCTGACCGAGCCTGCCGTCCGCGAGGCCTTCGGCTACTTCTTCGCACGGCCCGGTGACGCGTTCCGCGAGGCATGGGACGTCGTGAGTGCGGCCTACGTCGCGTTGTTCCGCGGTTCGCTCGGCGGCCGGGCCCAGATCTCCGAGACACTGGTGTCGGCGACACCGCTGATCCTGACCGGCCTCGCGGTCGCCGTGCCCTTGCGAGCCGGGCTGTTCAACATCGGTGCCGAGGGCCAACTCATCGCCGGCGGCATGCTCGCCGGCCTCGTCGGGTTCTCGGTGACCGGCCTGCCGCTGGTCGTGCACCTGCCGTTGGCGGCCGCTGCGGGGATCGCCGGCGGGTGGGTCTACGGATGGCTGCCCGGTGTCCTGAAGGCGCGTACGGGCGCGCACGAGGTCATCTCGACGATCATGCTCAACAACATCGCCCGGCTCGTCACCGCCTGGATGATCAGCACCACCCTGTTCCGTCGTCCCGACCGGTCCGACCCGATCTCGAAGTCGGTCGAGGCGTCGGCGCAGTTCCCACGCTTCGTCGACGGCCTGCGCGTCAACACCTCGCTGCTGATGGCCCTCGGACTCGCCGTCTTCGTGTTCTGGCTCGTGGAGCGCTCCACCCGTGGCTTCGAACTGAATGCCGTCGGGCTCAATGCCAGGGCCGCCCGCGCCGCCGGTATGGATCCCGACCGCACCGTCATCAGGGCGATGGCGACGGGCGGCGCCCTGGCGGGGGCGGCCGGCGCAGCCCTGATCCTGGGACTGCAACACCGACTCACCATCGGGTTCTCGGCCGGACTCGGTTTCGACGGGATCACGGTCGCCCTGCTCGGCCGGGGCCGCATCGGCGGCACCGTCGCGGCCGGCCTGCTGTTCGGTGCACTTCGAGCGGGTGGCCGCTCGATGCAGGCACAGACCGGCACGTCACTGGACCTGGTGCTCGTGATCCAGGCGCTGATCATCGTCTTCATCGCCGCGCCGGGCCTGGTCCGGGCCATCTTCCGCGTCAAGGCCGACGACCTCGCCACCGGGCAGGTCGCAAAGGGGTGGGGATCGTGAGCACCGCGACCGACACGCGCACCGCGTCCGCCGCCCCGTCGCTGGCCGAGCAGCGGCTCCGCCGCCGCAACCGCAACTTCGGGATCTTCTCCGTGCTGTGCGTGGCCGTGATGGGCCTGATCTTCGCCCGCACGCCACGCGGTGA
>JAGXST010000086.1 GCA_018335555.1 Actinomycetota bacterium
TCGGCTCGCGGACCTTGCGTGCGAGCAGCGGCAGGAGCAGCAACGGCACCAGGGCGAACGCGGTGACCAGCCGGAACGAGGGTTCGCCGGGCCAGGCGCCGCGGGCGACCGACACGACCCCGGCTCCGAGGCCGTAGGCGGCGGTGATGAGCGCGATGGCTGCGGACCGGTCCTTCGAGGTGGTCTCCTCGGCGGCCACCACGCCGGCCAGTGCGTTGACCGTCGACAGCGCGGGGCGGGCCAGCGCCACGAGGGCGACGTACCACCAGAAGCCGGGGGCGAGGGCAGCCACGCTGGTCAGCGTCAGACCGATCGCCGCCAGCGTCAGCAGCAGGTTGCGACGCCCGAACCGGTCCGCCAGGGCGGCGGCCGGCAGGCTGAGCAGCGACGCGAGCCGGATCAGCGCGAGGGCGATGCCGAGCGTGGTCGCGGGCAGTCCGATCTGCGAAGCGACATCGTTTCCGCCCCCGGCGCCCACCTCGCCGAACGCGGCGGCGACGTCGCCGATGACCGCCGTGACGCTGAACTGCGCCACCCCTGCAGCGATCGAGAGCACCGACACCGTCAGCACCGGCGCCGTCAGCCACGCCGGCCGTCCGCGGGGCGGACGGGCGGCGGTGACGGGAGCGGGGTCGGACACGACGTTCCTGGGCGCGAAAGTGCCGCGAACCTATCCGGGTGGCCCGGGGCCGAGGCGGCCACAGCACCGACCGGGAGGGCTACCGTTCGGCGACGAGCCCGGCCACGCGCGGGGCGGGACGACCATCATGCGTCGAGGGGGCGCCGTGCGGCTGGTGACCTGGAACGTCAACTCCCTGGGCGCCCGCATGCCACGGGTCTTCGAACTGCTCGAACAGCTCGATCCCGACGTGGTCTGCCTGCAGGAGACCAAGGTCACCCCCGGGGCGTTCCCGCACATGGAGTTCGCCATGGCCGGCTACGCGGCCGTCGAACACTCAGCGGGTCGGTGGAACGGTGTGGCCCTGCTGGTGCGCGAGGACCTCGAGGTGGACCGTGTCGTGCGCGGACTCGAGGGCGAGCCGGACGTCGCCGAGGCGCGCTGGATCGAGGCGCGTGTCGGCGGCGTGCAGGTCGTGAGCACGTACGTGGTCAACGGCCGTACCCCCGACCATCCGATGTTCGCCGCGAAGCTCGATTTCTTCGCCGCTGCCCGCGACCGGGCCCGCACCCTCGTCGCCGGTGGTCCGACGGTGATCGCCGGCGACCTCAACGTGACCCGCGACGACCGTGACGTGTGGGATCCGCGGGCATTCGTCGGCGCCACCCACGTGACGCCCGAGGAACGGGCCCATTTCGAGGCGATCCTGGCCGTGGGGCTGGCCGACGCCTGGCGTGTCGTCGAGCCGGACGCTGTCGGGTTCACCTGGTGGGACTACCGCGCCGGTGCGTTCCACAAGAACCTCGGCATGCGGCTCGACTACGCGCTGGTCAGCCGCCACCTCGGTGTCCGCCACGTGCTGGTCGAGCGCAGCTTCCGTAAGAACAACCAGGTCGGTGACAAGCCGTCCGACCACGCCCCGCTCGTGGTCGACCTCGAACGGCACGAGCGTCACTGACCGCTCACGGCAGGGCGCGGGCAGGCCCGGTGACCCCGCCCGCGGTGTACGGCCGATCGTCGCGTGTCGGATCCCCGCCGGTGAGCGAGGCGACCAGCCGCAGTGCTGCCCGACGGTGGCCGACCAGGTTGCCGGCGGTCGGACCCAGGCGGAGCGCCGTCGCGAGCCCCGTCAGGTGCACGTTGGTCCCCGGCCAGCGCAGGTCGGGTGGGAGGTCGGGAAGTCCGCCGGCGATGGTCAGGGGGGCGTGCCCGACGAGTTCGGCGCACAGGGGATCATCGCCGACGTCGACCACGCCACCGGTCGCTGCCCAGACGCGGTCGGCGGCGACCGTGCTGCCGTCGTGCAGGTGCACCCGGCAGCGATCGCCGTCGAGCGTCGCGCCGACGACGTCGACACGTTCACGGAGTTCGACGCGTCCGTGTGCAACCTCGGACACCAGGTCGCGATGGACACGTGGTGGCACCGTGCCCCCACCACGTGCGTTCACGATGGCGATCCGCCGACGGTGCGGGTCCGGCTCGAGTTCGAAGGGGCGCCGCTTCTTCGGCCCGAGCCAGGACGGGTGCACGTCGAACCGGCGTGTCAGGATCCTTCTGCGGGTCACCATCGTGACCAGCGCGCCGCGTCGGGCAGCGCCGATCGCGAGGTGAGCGGCGGAGAGTCCGCCGCCGACGACCAGCACGCGTTCGCCGTCGTGGACCTCGCGGACGTCGGCCGTCTCGCTGTGCTGGACCACGGCGTCGCCGCAGAGCGGGCGCAGCGCGGCCGGCCACGTCTGACGACGGGTATTGGTGCACATCACGACGTGGTCGGGGCGGCGACGTGTGCCGTCGGCCAGGGTCACCTCGGCGCTTCCCCGGTCGTCGATGACCAGGTCGGTGGCCGTCGTCGGGACGACGACTTCCCCGAGACCGTGGACGGCCACGAGATGGTCCACGAACCGCAGGAATCGTGCGGTCGTCGGCAGATAGGTGCCGCCGCTCGGAACGAGACCGTCACGGCCCTCGTGTCCGAGGAGGGCGAACGGGTCCGGATGCGGGTGGTGGACGGCGGGTGAGCGCAGGCAGGCGATGTCCTGGTGGGCGAATCGTCGCCGCCACGCCGCGAGCCATTCGCCGGCGGGATCGACGACCTCGAGGCTGGCATCGACACCGTGGCAGCGCAGTGCGACCGCGGCCGCGAGCGCGGCCGGACCGCCCCCGATCAGCAGGATGCTCGTCATGGCAGCACCGCCGCGCCGAACCAGCTGACCGTCGCGGTCAGGCCCAGTGCGAGCACGATCTGGTGGGCGATCAGACGTGTCGCGGTTCGGCCGCCCCGTTCTCGGACGATCGTGGCGGCGGTGACCAGACATGGCAGCAGCGTCCCGGCCAGCAGCAGTGCCGCGAGCAGTTGGGCCGAGTCGAGCGTGTCGGCGACGCCCGTGTCGGCGAACAGCAGCAGGCCGTCCTTGCGGATCGACGCGAGCACGACCGGAAGCGCGGCCTCGCCCGGCAGGCGCAGCAGCGACAACAAGGGCGAGGCAAGGCCCGCCAGCCGGTCGAGGAGCCCGGTCGCCTGCAGCGCGGATGCCGCGATCGAGATCGTCACGAACACCGGGAGGGCACGCAGGCCGACGTGTCGGGTCACGCCGCGCAGCTCACCGACGACATCCGCGAGACGAGGTGGGTTGAGGAAGGCCGGGCCTTCGAGCAGGCGCACATCGAGGCCGGCTCGCCGTTCGCCGCGGGAGAGCACTCGGGTGTGCACGAGGGTCCCTGCGAGCAACGCGGCGAGGTAGAGCCCGAGCAGCCAGGTCCGCCCGACCGTCGCGAGCACGGCCGCGGTGGCACCCAGCTGGAACGAACAGGCGCTGCCGAAGGCGATGGCGCCGACGCTGGCATCTCGCGAGCAGGTGGCGCACGACCGGGTCGAGATCACAGCCGGCACGTTGCAGCCGAAACCTGCGACCACGCGGACCAGGTCCCGTCCGCTGAGTCCGACCGGGCGGAGCAGCGGATCCACGGCGCGCGTCAGCCGATCCAGCAGCCCACTGGAGCGCAGTACGGCGAGCAGCCCCGCGAGGGAGAAGACGACCGGTGCGGCCCAGACCACCAGCAGTGGTCCCATCGTCAGCAGCCCGAAATCACCGGCGACCAGGGCGGCGGGCAACTCCGGTAGCCGGCCCGCAGCACCAGCCAGCGGCCGCAGTGCACCGGCGACCAGGGGGTCGAGCCAGCCCGCGAACCCCACGGCGGCGCCGACGACCGTCGCCGCCGATCCGAACAGGAGCGCCAGTGCCAGTAGGGGGCCGAGGAAGCGGCGCTCCAGCGGACCGGCGCGCGGTACGACACGCCACCCGATGCGTGGCACGGCCGGCGCCTGCGGGAGATGCCTGGCGGTGTCGATCGCGGCCCGCAGGGCATCCAGGTCGGACCCTCGGCGGCGGGCGTCGAGTGCGACGACCGGTACGTCCAGGTGCTCCTGCATGGTGCGAAGCGCCGCCGGGCCGGCCTGTTCGTCGACGCGGTCCCACTGGGTCACCGCAATGACGACCCGCCGGCCGGCAGCCAGCGGCAGCAGCGCGGCGAGGTCGGCGTCGAGTTCTGTCGCACGAATCACGACCAATATGGCGCCGTGACGCTCCCGGTCGAGCGCGGCCAGCGTGGTCGAGGTGGTCTGGGCGTCCACGGTGCGGACGAGGCCGGGCGTGTCGATCCAGGTCAGGCCCTCGCCCTCGAACGCCTCGACGGTCGTGGTCGCGCCGGCGACGTTGCTCGACCGTCCGTGGCGGCCGGCGAGCGCAGCCGCGAGGGTGGTCTTCCCGGCCGACTCGGCACCGATCAGGACGACGCTGGGCCGCCGGGCCGTCATGGCCGGCGTGGTCAGCACGCGCAGTCCGCGCAGCACGACAGGTCGTCGAGGAGGAACCCGTGGTCGCGGAGGTCCTCGAGCGGCGCGGCGTCGTAGCCGAGGCGGTCGGTGATCTCACGGGCGACGACGCCGAAACGCTGCCTGAACTTGTAGATGAAGCAGAAGATGGCTCCGCGGTGGGCGAGCGCGGGCCCCGCCAGGAACAGGTTGTCGACGACGGTGGACTCGTCCGCGCTCTCGGTCACCTCGACGCGTCCGTGCTCGTCGAAGGCGAAGCGGTCACGGACCACGGCCAGTGAGCCGACGAAACCGGTGGCCAGCAGCGGCGGTCCGTCGCTGTGGAACGACTCGCCGGCGTCCGTCGCCACCGCGAAGCCGCAGGCTTCAGGAGCGACCTCGACCACCCGGGCGTCGCCGACGAGTTCGAGTCGACCCGTCGCATATGCCCGGCGAAGCCGCCCGCGGGTGTAGGGCGACAGCGTCCTCGACGGGTCGGCGTCCACCACGTTCCACGGCTCGCCCGGGTCCACGACCGTGACTCGCTGCCCCGCCTCGACGAGATGCACCGCGGCGTCGATGCCCGATTCGTACCCGCCGATGACTACCGCGGCCTCGCCGGGATGGTCGACCCACGCAGGCACCTGCACGGTCGGGACACACCGTTCGGCACCACGGAAACCGTTGGTGCGGGGATACTGCGCCTCGCCGGCCGCCCACACGACATGTCGTGCATAGAGGTCGCGTCCGTCCGCGCTCAGCACCCCCAGGGTCCCGTCGTCGTACGGTTCGACGTCGAGCACGTCGACGCCGGTACGCACGTGCAGATCCTCGAGTTCGACCACGAGGCCGAGGTAGTCGGCGTACTGCTGGCCCGTGGGGTGCTCCTCGGTCAACGACAGTGCCGGTGACGTCTCCGGGGTGATGGCGTTGAGGTCGACCTGATGGAACTGGTTGCTCGTGAACGAGGGCGTGATCAGGCGCATCCCCTCGGGCCACCGGCGAAACGAGGCGCCGACCTCGTAGCGGTCGACCAGCACCGCCCGGACACCGGCGCGACCGAGTGCGGCCGCGACGCCGATACCCGCCGGACCTGCCCCGACGACGACCACGTCGTGTACCCGCGGGCTGCGCATTCCTCGGCTCCGTTCTTCGGGGAGCTTGGACGATAACAATTCTAGGAATGATTCTCAAAACCTCGGGTTGATCGAGCGACTGGCTCTCGCGGAGTACGTTGGCGATGAACGAGGAGCGCGGTGTGGCAGCCGACTGTCTGTTCTGCAGCATCGTCGCGGGGGACATCCCGGGCGAGCTCGTCGCCTCGTCCGACGTCGCCATCGCGATCCGTGACATCGCACCGCGGGCGCCTGTCCACGTGCTGGTCGTGCCGCGCGACCACGTCGGGTCGGTCCACGACCTCAAAGACCCGGACGCAGGACTGCTCTCGGCATGCTTCGCACTGGCCCGCGAGGTGGCCGAGGCCGAGGGCATCGCCGACGGCTACCGCGTGACGACCAACATCGGTGAGCGGGGAGGCCAGTCCGTCCACCACCTGCACTTCCACGTGCTCGGTGGGCGTCAGCTCGGCCACATCGACTCGGGCTCGCCCGAGCAGCCCGCCTGACCCCTCAGAGCTGGTCGTGGTGGCGGTGGTCGTGGTGATGTGACTCGTCGAGGACCACGGTGCCGTCGTCGAGCACGTGCACGTGGCCGCCATACGCCGTGGCGAGATGCTCGGGGGTGAGCACCTCGGCCGGGGGTCCGGCCGCGACGACGCGGGTCGCCATGAGCACGGTCACGTCGGCGAGTTGGGCGGTGCCGACGTCGTGCGTGGTCAGCACCACCGCGACGCCGCGGGCGCGCTCGGACGCGATCACCTCGGTGATCGTCTCCTGGGTGACGAGGTCGAGACCGGTGATCGGTTCGTCGAGCAGGAGCACGTCGGCACGCTGCGCCAGTGCCTGCGCCACGTACACCCGCTGGCGCTGGCCACCCGACAACTCGAGCAACTGACGGTGGCGCAGGTCACCGATACGTAGCCGTTCGACCGCGTCGTCGACCGCAGATCGGTCGTCAGCGGTCAGCGGGAGGAACGCGCCGAGTCGGCCGTAGCAGCCCATACGCACCGTTTCGAGAACGGTCAGGGGTACCGCCTCGTTCGCGATCGTGGTCTGCAACACGTGCGCCACCCGGCGGCGCACCGCCCGAGGCGGTCGTCCGAGCACCTCGACGCGGCCGCGACTGGGCCGGATCAACCCGGAGATCGTGCCGAGCAGCGTCGACTTGCCCGAACCATTCGGACCGATGATGGCGACCACTTCCCCTGGCGCGAAGTGCAGATCCACCGCATCGACGGCCAGGTGCGTGCCGTAGCGCACGTCGAGCTGCTCGATGCGGATGGCATCGCCCCTCGCGAGGTTCTCCACCGCGGAACCTGCGGTCATGCGACGTCCTCGTGTCATTCGCTATTGGGAACGATTCCTATTATCCTCATCGGAACAGCCCCCGCAATTTAGCCGTGCCCGCAGGATGGGCGCGGCAGAACCGAGGAACGCCCCGTGACACCCGGCCCTTCCCACCGCCTGTTGCTCTCCCTTCTCGCCGTCGCATCCCTCGTGCTCGTCGGCTGCGGCGCGGACGGCGGCGAACTCGCCACGCCCGAACGCGAACCGGAGGGTCCCGTCGGGACCGACACCACCGTCGAGGCGGATGCGGGTGCTGGCGCCGACGCGGAGGAGGACCTGCCGCTCGTCGTCACGACCACAAGCATCCTGGGCGACCTCGTCGCCAACGTCGCCGGTGACCAGGCGCGCGTCGAGGTGCTGATGCCCGCCGGGGTCGATCCCCACGGCTTCCAGCCCGCTGCCAGCGACGCCGCGCTGCTCCGTCAGGCCGACCTCGTGGTCGCGAACGGGCTCGGCCTCGAGGAGAATCTGCTCGACACGATCGAGGCAGCAGAAGCCGAGGGGGTGGCCGTCCTGCATCTGGCCGAGCACCTCGACCCGATCGAGTTCGGCGGCCACGCAGACGAGGACGACGACCACGGGCACGACGAGGACGACGACCACGGCCACGACGAGGACGACGACCACGGCCACGACGAGAACGACGACCACGGCCACGACGAGGACGATGCCGCCGACGACGAGGACGGGCACGACGGTCATGACCACGGACCGCTGGACCCGCACGTCTGGTTCGACCCGGTACGCATGGCCGACGCGGTGCACGTGGTGGCCGACGAACTCGCCGCTCTGGCCGAGGGGGACTGGGAGACGCGGGCCGAGGTCTACGCCGACGAGATCCTCGAGGTCCACGCCGAATTCGAGGCGGGCTTCGCGGGGCTGCCCGACGGCTCGCGGCGCCTTGTCACCAACCACGATGCGCTGGGCTACCTCGCCGCCCGCTACGACTTCGAGGTGATCGGCACCGTCGTGCCGGGCAGTTCGACCCAAGCCGAGGCCGACGCCCGCGCCTTCGCCGAACTGGTCGAGACCATCGAGCGGGCCGGCGTTCCCGCGATCTTCACCGAGAACATCGAAACGGCCGCGCTGGCCGAGCAGCTCGCCAGCGAGATCGCCGGCCGTGGCGGTCCGGAGATCGAGGTGGTGTCGCTGTACACCGACGCGCTCGGTGAGCCCGGTAGCGGCGCCGAAACCTATCTCGACATGCTCCGCGAGAACGGCCGCCGAATCGTCGACGCCCTCGGCTGATGTGATCCACTGCATGGGTCGGCCGCGTCACCCCTCGCGGCCGACCCACCTCGTCTGCGGAGCCGCCCGTGCTCGATCTGATCACCGAGCCGTTCGCCTACGACTTCATGCGCAACACCCTGTTCGCCGGGCTGCTCACCGTCGGCGCCAGCTCGCTCATCGGTACCTGGGTCGTGATGCGCGGCATGTCGTTCATGGGCGATGCCCTCGCCCACGGCGTGCTGCCGGGCATCGCGATCGCGTACGTGCTGGGTGGCAACCTGCTGCTCGGTGCCGCGATCTCCGCGGCCGTCATGATCGGCGGCGTCAGCCTGGCGAGCGCGCGCAGCCGCCTCGGTGACGACACCGCCATCGGGCTGCTGTTCGTCGGGATGCTGGCGCTGGGCGTCGCGGTGATCTCCCGTGGCGGGGCCTACGCGGGGGACCTGACCACGATCCTGTTCGGCTCGCCGCTGGGCGTCACGACGACCCAGGTGCGCACGGTGGCCATCGCGACGGCCGTCACACTCGCCGTGACGGTGGCGATGTACCGGCCGTTCCTGGTGCTCTCGTTCAGCCGTGCCAAGGCGGAGGTGCTGGGGCTGCGGCCGGCAGTGACCCACCTGGTCATGTTGGCGCTGGTGGCCATGGTGATCATCACGTCCTTCCGCGCGGTGGGCACGATGCTGGTCTTCGCCTTCATCGTCGCGCCGCCCGCCACCGCCGCGCTGGTGTCGCGCCGGGTGCCGGTGATGATGGTCGTAGCCATTGCCTTCGGCTCGCTCGGGGTGTTCGTCGGGCTGCTGATCAGCTTCCACCTCGGCCTCGCCGCCGCGCCGACCATCGCCGGCCTGACGGTGGCTGCCTTCTTCGTGGTGTTGACCGTCCGTGAGGCCGTCGAGCGCGCCCGCGCCCTGCGCCACCGCCGCCGCCATCACGCCCCCGCCGGCTGACCTCTCCGTCGGGTGGTCGCACGTCCGCGCGCGGATCCCCCGCGCATTGGGGGCGTGAATCGCAACCGCGGCGGGGTGGAGGTCAGGCGCAGGTGGCGCAGGTGCCGACCAGTTCGAACCGGTGCGAGTCGACGTCGAAGTCGGTCTGCCGTCGGGCCTCCTCGGCGGCCTCGGCCAACGCCGTCTCGATCCGCGGGGGTAGCACCACGTCCTCGAGGCGCCCGCACAGCGAGCACAGCAGGTGATGGTGGTGCTCGGAAAGCTCCTCGGTCAGCTCGTAGCGCGCGACGTCGTCGGTCGAGGTGATCCGCCGCACGGCGCCGCACTGCTCGAGCGTGGACAGGTTGCGGTACAGCGACGACTGCGACTGGGCCGCGCCGATCTCCTGCAGCTCGGGGATCGTGACCGGCCGGCCTGCGTCGATGAGCAACTGCACCAGCTGTCGACGTCCGCGGGTGTAGCGCTGGCGGGCGCGGCGTAGCTGGTGGTCGACGGTGTTGTGCACATCGGTGGTCATGGCGCCAGCATAGGTCACGTTCTCGGAATGCCTTGCAGCCGGCCACGTCGGCCGTCCGGGACGGCAGGAACCCGGCCCGGCCAACGGAGTAGACTCCGGCCCGACGCGTGTCAGCCGTCGCCACGTCCAGGCCGCCCGACGGCCGCCCGCTTCTTGGAGTTCCTCGCCGTGCGCATCCGTTCGCTGTTGTCCGTCGCCGTGCTCGCGGCTGTGCTGATCGGTTGTGGAGGGGCCGCAACGACGGGCGGCGGCGCCGCGGCCACCGTCGACGGCCACGAGATCCCCCGTGAACGGCTCGAGGCCGCGGTCCGCGACCTGACCGGCGACACCGCCGACATGGACGCCGACCAGCGCAACGAGGCGATTGCATCGACCCAGCGGGAGGTCCTGAGCTTCCTGATCCAGGCCCAGATCATCCACCAGCTCGCCGAGGACCGCGGCCTCAGCGTCGACGAGGGGGCGGCGGACGAGCAGTTCCAGCAGGACCTCGACAGCTTCGGCGGCGAGGAAGGGCTTGCACAGGCGCTCGCGTCACAGCCGGGCATCCTGACCGTCGGGCTGTACCGCGACGTGCTGATCCCCGCCAGCCTGCGCATGGATGCCCTGCGCGAGGACCTCGCCGGCGACCTGGAGGTCGAGGAGATCGAGACCCGGTCCGTTCGCCACATCCTGGTCGAGACCGAGCCCGAGGCCGAGGCGATCGTCGAGGAACTCGCCGACGGCGCCGACTTCGCCACCCTCGCCCAGGAACGCTCGACCGACCCGGGCAGCGGCGCGCAGGGCGGCGAACTCGGCGAGCGTGCCCGCGGTGCCTACGTCGAGTCGTTCGAGGCCGCGGTCTGGGACGCAGAGGTCGGCGAGGTCGTCGGTCCTGTCGAATCGGACTTCGGGTTCCACGTGCTCGAGGTCACGGCGACCGGTACGCAGGAGCAGGCCGTCGGTGGCGGTGACCTGAACCAGGCCGCGCAGATGCAGGTCCAGCAACTGCTCACCGAGGCGTTCGCTGCAGCCGATGTGACCGTCGGGCCCGGACTCGGTGAGTGGGACCCCGAGGCCCAGCAGGTCGTCGCGCCGGACCGGGTCGGCCAGGGTGGACCTGCCCAACCGCTGGCGCCGGGCGCCGACCCCCTCGAGGAGTCGGGCGACGCACCGGTCGAGGAATGACGGCGGAGCGGGCCGTGACGCCCGGTGGCGAATCGCCCCGGGTCGTGCTGGTCGAGACCTCCGACGCACTGCCCGGCCTGTTGCCGTTCCAGGCCTGGGATGCACTCGGCACCGCATCGGTCGTGCACCTGCGTGATCCCGAGTGCCACCCGAGTGCACCGCACCTGTACTTCGCCGGCCTCGACCTGACGCCGCTGGCTCCTTCTTCCCTGGGGCGCGCCGAACTCGACCTGACCAAGCCGGGAAGCCCCGAGGACCGCCGGATCGCCAAGGCGCTGCTCGAGCACGCCGCCCGCGAGGGCGTCGCGGTCTACCTGCTCGGCCCCGGCGACGAGGGTCTGGGCCCCACGCTCGGCGGCCAGGCGCCCGACTACGACGCCGAGGTCGAGTTCGTCTTCCTCGCCCAACAGCCCGCCGGTGCCGAGTTCATCCGGCTCGTCGACGTGCTCCAGCGGCTGCGCAACCCCGACGGCGGCTGCCCGTGGGACCTCGAGCAGGACCACGTCAGCCTGGTGAAGTACCTCGTCGAGGAGGCCTATGAGCTCATCGACGCCATCGAGCGTGGGCACGACGTCGACATCGCCGAGGAACTCGGCGACGTGCTGTTGCAGGTGGTCTTCCACGCCCAGATCGGCAGCGATCGACGCGCGTTCAACATCGACGACGTCACCCGGGGGATCGTCGACAAGCTCGTCCGCCGCCATCCCCACGTCTTCGCGAACGTGGACGTGGCCGACGCCGACGAGGTCAAGCGCAACTGGGACGAGCTCAAGGCGCAGGAGAAGGTGGGCCGCACCGGGCCCTTCGACGGCGTGCCGCCGGCACTACCCGGGTTGATGTTCCTCGAGGCGTTGGAGAACAGGGCCGCCAAGCGCGGCTTCGACTGGAGCGACCCGTCCGAGCCGGTGGCGCGCGTGCGCGAGGAACTCGGCGAACTGCTCGACGCCACCACCGACGACGAGCGGCACGAGGAACTCGGCGACCTGCTCGGCGCCGTCGTCGGTCTCGCCCGCAGCCACGGCATCGACCCCGAACAGGCCGCCCGCGCGGCCGGGCGCAAGTTCCGTGCGCGCTTCGAGGGGGTCATCGCGTTGGCCGAGCGGCGCGAACTCCCGATCGACGACCTCAGCCGCGACACCTGGCTCGAGTTGTGGGACGAGGTCAAGTCCCCGGAGTGAGTGGTTCCGAGGGCCCGGGTTGTCCGCGATCCCCCAGGCGAGGATGAGGGCGGGTCCGGGTTCCGGGCCGCGAGACCGGCGGACATCCTCGATCCACCCGATCGAGGAGCCACCGGTGCCGACCGCTGCCGAACACCACCGCCCGCGTCCCGCCCGGACCTGGGGGCCGCCGCCACCGCCGCAGGCACGTCGCGACGGGGCGCCGCACCGGCCTTGGCGGGACCGGCTGCCCGAGCTGGTCGCGACGGTCGGCGCAATCCTCGTGATGGCGGCGATCGCGGGCTTCGTGACCTCGACCTGGGACGACCTCGCGATCGCGCACCAGGCGATGGCCCTGGCTGCCGTCGCCGTCGGGCTGACCGTCGCCGGGGTGTATGTCGACACGGCCCGACAGCAGACGTCCTCGCGCGTGGTCGGCCTCGTGCTGCTGTGTGCCTCGGTGGCGGTGGGCGCTTCGGTGACCCTGTTCGGGTATGCGGCGGCACCGGACTCCGGGCGACTCGCCATCCTTGCGGGCGGCCTGGCCGCCGCGCTGCACGCCGGCTGGGTGCTGGCCCGCGACCCTGCGTCACCCACCCGCGTCCTCGGCCTGGCCGCGGCGCTGACGTATGCCGCTGGGCCCAGTGGCTCGGCGCTCGCCGACCGGTTCTCCACGATGGACCCCGCCGTGCTGCTGCTCCCGGTGCGCGGCGTGCTCGACCCGACGGTCACCAGCGACCACCTCGTGCTGTTGGGTGCCGGCTGGACCGTGGTCGGTGTGGTGCTGCTGTTGGTCGCCACGCGTCTCGCCGCGCGGGCCCGCCACACCGCCGTCGTGGTCGCCACCGTCGCACTGTTCGCGGCCGCGGCCATGCTCAACATCGCGACCGATCCGCTCGGTGCCTTCGCCGCGCTCTGCGTCGTGGTCGGATACCTGCTGTACGGCATCGTCGCCGACCGTCCCGGCATCTCGACCACCGGCGCCATCGGGGTGCTGGTGGCCGGCATCCGGGTCGCCTGGGGCCTGTTCAGCGGCCAGGTCGCGGTCACCGTCACCGCCCTGACCGTCGGGGTCGCGATGCTCGCCTGGGCGGTCCATGCCGTGCGGGATCGCTCCGACGCCGCCACCCGCACGCACCACTAGGCTCGCGGCCCCTGAGCCGTCGAGGACCCCATGCCCGCCGATGAGGACGTCACCGAGGCCGTGACCGCCGAGGCCGGCGGCAGCGTCCGCCCGCCGGACCTCGCAC
>JAGXST010000087.1 GCA_018335555.1 Actinomycetota bacterium
GAAAGGCCCTCGGCGACCCCCAGCCGGCCGGCGATCCGGCCGAGCAGATGCGTGCCCGCCTGCCCGGTGACACCCGTGCCGTCACCAGACACGTGGACAGAAGCGATCGGAGCGGTAGCGTGCACCGACAAGGTGCCCTCCTTGCTTGGATGCATTCCTTCGACAGAACGCAGCCAACCGCAACGGAGGGCACTTTCTATGGAACCGCCCCGCGGCTTACTGAAAGATCGGGGCTAGCTGCGCGGGCCGCGGACCAGGGCGTAGACGTAGGCGCCGACCAGCGTGAACGCGACCGCCTGGGCCGCCAGGCTGGTGGTGACCAGCGGCACGCCGGGCAGCCAGCCCGCCGGTCTTGCGGCAACGGTCGGCAGTGCCGCGAGCAGCAGGATGACGATCGCGACGGACGGGACGAGTCGGTCCCCGCGCGAGGCTGCCACGCCGAAGGCCGCGACGGCACCGACGCCGACGTAGCAGGCGACCGGCCACCACACGCTGGTGCTCCCGGGGTCGGTGCGGATGGCCTCCTGCAGCACCCTGGCGAGGTCGAGCAGCAGCAGCGGGGCCAGGCCGACGAAGACGCCGATGACCGCGGAACGGGCGCGCTCGTTCATGCGGTGTCCGCTCCTGCGGTCGTGAGGTCGGGGCGCGGCGAGACTAGCCGGGGCCGTCGGGCCGGCTCTGTAGGATCGCCCGAGCCCGTCACCGCCCGGTGCGGGCCGCAAGCGAAAAGGTGTCGCCGTGGTCCCCGCGTCTGCCCCAGCGTCCTCGACGACGTCCACCGGGGAGTCGGTACGTGGGCCGCGGGCCGAGGTGATCTGCGACAGCGTGTCCCCCGCGGGCGTGCGCCTGACCACCATCGAGGTGACGCTCCACCGCTTCGTGCTGGCCGAGCTCAACACCCACCGGGTGTTCTCGCGCAACTCGGCCAGTTCGCGTGCCATCCCGGTGCAGCGCCAACTCGCCGCGGTGCTCGACGACCCGGCGGTCCCGCTCGAGTTCGGTTCGAACCAGCCCGGCATGCAGGCCGGCCCCCCGCTGGCCGGCGAGGACCACGAGCGGGCGCTGGCCGCCTGGCTCGAAGCGCGCGATGCCGCCGTCGCCGCCGCCCGCAACCTGCTCGACCTCGGCGTGCACAAGCAGGTCGCCAACCGCATCCTCGAACCGTTCATCTGGCACACCGTGATCGTCACGGCGACCGACTGGGACGGGTTCTGGCAGCAGCGGTGCAGCCCGCTCGCACAGCCCGAGATCCGGGCCGCCGCCGACGCGATGCGCGCCGCCTACGACGGCAGCACCCCGGTCGAGGTGACCGCCGACGTCTGGCACACCCCCTACGTGCGCGACGACGAGACCGACCTCGACCGCGAGACCCGCAAGCGGATCGCCGCGGCCCGATGTGCACGCGTCAGCTACCTCACCCACGACGGCCGCCGGGACCTGTCCGCCGACGAGGAGCTCTACGACCGGCTGGTGACCGCCGAGCCGCCCCACTGGTCGCCGCTCGAGCACGTCGCCACGCCCTCCGACGACCCGTCCGTCCCTGGCAACTTCCGCGGCTGGCGCCAACTGCGCCACGTCATCGAACAGGCTCGCGCCCCCGGCGGAGGCTGAGCGTTCGCACGTTGGCGAACCCGCCGGACCTCCAGCCGGGTTCACGGACCGGGAAGCGCCGGGTCATCTGCGACGTTGTGCCTCTCCGAACGCTTTCGCACCGCCCGCCCCGGCCGGTGCCGCAACGATGTAGGACGACACCTTGGGACCGACCAGCTACGGGCGCATGCGCCTGCGTCCGATCGGCGACGCCGATGCCGTGAAGGGCCGCGGCGTCGACATGGCCGTGGTCAAGCGCGCCTGGGGCCTCACCCAGCCCTACCGCAAGCGGCTGCTCGCCTACCTGATGCTGCTGGTCGTGACCTCCGTCCTGGCCGTGCTGCCGGCCCAGCTCATCCGTTTCACGATCGACCGGGCGATCCCGCAGGCCGACCGGGGCCTGCTGTTCTGGCTGTTCGCGGGGCTGCTCGGCGTCGCCGTCGCGCAGGCTGCCCTGTCGATGGTGGAACGATGGCTGTCGTCCAGCGTCGGCGAGGGCTTCATCCTCGACCTGCGGCGGATGCTGTACCGCCACGTGCAGTCGATGCCACTGGCGTTCTTCACGCGCACGCAGACCGGCGCCCTGATCACGCGACTCAACAACGACGTGATCGGTGCCCAGCGCGCGCTGACCGGCACGATGGGCACGGTCGTCGCCAACTTCATCGGTGTCACGGTCACGCTCGTGGCGATGTTCGCGCTGAGTTGGCAGGTCACGCTGCTGGCGCTGGCGCTGCTGCCGCTGTTCATCATCCCCGCGCGGATCGTCGGCCGCCGGTTGCAGGGTCTCGCGCGTCGGTCGATGGAACTCAACGCCGAGATGAACACGACGATGACCGAGCGATTCCACGTCGCGGGGGCGCTACTCGTCAAGCTGTTCGGCCGGACCGAACGCGAGACCGAACGCTTCGGCGACAAGGCCGAACGGGTTGCCGCGATCGGGGTGCGCACCGCGGTGCTCGGACGCGGCCTGTTCGCGTCGCTCGGCCTGGTCGGCGGCGCCGCGACCGCGCTCGTCTACCTCGTGGGTGGCCTGCTGGTCATCTCGCCCGGCTCGACCATCGAGATCGGTGTCGTGGTCGCCCTGGGCATGTACGTCACGCAGCTCTACGGCCCACTGGCGCAGCTCTCCAACGCCCCCGTCGACCTGATGACGGCGCTGGTCAGCTTCGAGCGCGTCTTCGAGGTCATGGACCTGCCGCGCGACATCGACGAGAAGGACGACGCCATCGGCCTGACCGCCCCGCGTGGCCACGTCCGGTTCGAGCGGGTCGCCTTCCGCTACCCGGCCGCGGGCGGCTCGTCGCTCGCGTCTCTGGAAGGGCCGAGGTCGGCCCACGGCGACGAGGCGTCGGACTGGATCCTGCGCGACATCGACCTCGACCTGCGGCCCGGCACGGTCACGGCGCTGGTCGGACCATCCGGCGCCGGCAAGTCGACGCTGTCGTCGTTGGTCCCCCGCCTGTACGACGTCACCGAGGGCCGCGTCACCGTCGACGGCCACGACGTACGCGATCTCACGCTCGAGTCCCTGGCCGCCGCGATCGGCGTGGTCAGCCAGGACGCGCACCTGTTCCACGAGACGATCGCGGACAACCTGCGCTACGCCCGACCCGACGCGACCCAGGAACAGATCGAGGAGGCGTGCAGGGCGGCCCGCATCCACCACGTCATCGCGCGGCTGCCCGACGGCTACGACACGGTGGTCGGCGAACGTGGCTACCGCCTCTCCGGTGGCGAGAAGCAGCGGGTGTCGTTGGCCCGCATGTTGCTCAAGGACCCCGCGATCGTCGTGCTCGACGAGGCGACGGCCCACCTCGACACCGAGTCCGAACGGCTGGTCCAGGCGGCGCTGCGCGAGACCCTGGTCGGCCGCACGGCACTCGTGATCGCGCACCGGCTGTCGACGGTCGTGGACGCGGACGAGATCGTGGTGATCGACGACGGCCGCATCGTCGAACGCGGCCCCCACGCCGAGCTGATCGGCAAGGGCGGGCTGTACGCCGAACTCGCCCGCACCCAGTTGGTCACCTCCGAGGCGTCGTAGCCCTCACGGCACCGGCACCGGCACGACCTCGACCGTGCCGACCATGCCGTACTCGGCGTGGCCGGGCAGGTGGCAGGCGAACGCGACGGTGCCCGGCTCGTCGAAGGCGTAGAAGGTCATGCCGGTCTCGTTCGGGCCGGTCGACACCTCGCCGGGGACGGGCGGATGCAGCAGTTCGCTGCCGCGTTCGTGAGCCCGGTGGACGTCGTCGTCGCCGAGCACGAACTCGTGGTGGATCGGGTCGTGGTTCACCACCTCGAACGTGACGAGGGTGCCTTCGCGCACCCGCAGCCGGTCGGGCACGAAACGGCTGTGCTCCATGTCGACCGTCACGATGACGTGGCCGGGGCCGAGCGTGGCCGCCTCGCGGTCGGCGGCCGATGCCTGGACCGCACCGGTGACGGCATACGTGACGACCGTCGCCACGATGGCGGCGAACAGCGGTGCGCGGCGGCGCTGCACGACGTTCATGACGGGGCCTGCGTGAGCCGCCGGATCGCGGAGGCCAGCAGCCACACGCCCGCGCCGACGGCCAGCGCCACCGCGGCCGGCCACCAGTCGCGCAGCGTCACCGGTGCGCGGGGCGTGACCGCGGCCGACGCCAACTCGATGCCGACGTCGTCGAGGCTCGGATGCACGCCGGGCTCGGTCGAGATCGCGAGGTCGTAGGTCAAGTCCTCGGCACGTACGTCCAGTGGCAGGTAGCTCAGCCACATGCGCTGCGGCATCCAGTCCATGTTCTCGTCCGAGCGCAGGTCGGCGAGGAGCGCGTCGTCGGCCCATTCGCTGCGTTCGAGCCCGAGGCCGCGGCCGCCGGCCAGCAGTTGGGGCTTGCCCTCGGTCAGCAGGAACACGTCCGCCTCGACCGTCTTGCCGCTGTCGAGGCCCATCGACAGAATCCGCAGCGGCACCCACGGCCGGTCGGTCGGGATCGTGAGCATGATCGGGGTGCTGTCGCCCGAGCCCTGGCCCAGGTCGGCGGCCCGCGAGGCGTCGAATTTCGCGGCCAGGAAGATCTCGCTGCGTGCGGCGTAGAAGTCGAGCACCTCGGGTGCGTCAGGGGTGAGGAAGAAGCCGTTGTCGACCGCCCAGCGACCGACCTCGTCGGCACCTCCGCGGAGCACCGTCAGGTCCAGCGCGTCGACCTCGGTCTCGAACAGCACCTCGGCGCCACCGGCCGCCTCTGCGGTCTCCTCGAATGCGTCGAAGCGGGTTGGCTCCGGCGGGTTCACCTCGCGCACCAGGCGCTGCAGGGTCCAGTCCCCCGCCCGGGTGACGTCGGTCGGCACGTCGGGCAGCGGGATGATCGAGCCGACCTCCTCGCCCTCGCCGCTGAACTCGAACGCGGTGACGTAGCGCTGGACCCCGTCGGCGTAGGCGGCCAGCGTGGTCGTCTTTCCCAGTTCGATGGTGCCGTTCGCGCCGACCAGGCCCCCGCAGGCGAGTGCCGGTCCGGCCGTCAGCGTCAGTACCGCGGCGGTCGTGGTCGTGGTGTGCAGTGCCCATCGGCGTATGCGTCGCATTCGCCCGCTCCCCTCGTCGGCGTGGAGAGTGGGACGGCGGCGGTCAGCCGGTGGTTGCGATCGATCGACCGGGTCGGCCCCATCTACGGTGTCGGTGACGGGAGGTCATCCGTGGTGCAGGCGGTCGTGTTCGACATCGGAGGCGTGCTCGAGCTCACGCCACCGACCGGGTGGCGCGAGCGGTGGCGCCTGCAGCGCGGCATTCCGGAGGAGCAGTTCGATGGACGGCTGCGCGATCGGGTTCGCACCGGGATGGAGGAAGGGTTGATGGAGCCGGACCCGGCGTTCTACGCCGTCGTGTGCCGACGACTGGGCGTGTTGCCCGAGCAGGCGGTGTTCGTCGACGACCTCGCCGTCTGCGTCGAGGGCGCCGAGGCAGTCGGGATGACCGGCGTCCTGCACCGCGACAATGCGACGACCATCGCGGCCGTCGAGGCAGCCCTCGACAGTCGCAGGACCGCCGGCCCGGGGGGTGATCATGTCTGACGAGCGAGCGCGACGGTTGACCGTGCACGGCCGCGTCCAGGGCGTGTTCTTCCGCGCGTCGACCCGCGACCAGGCCGAACGCCACGGCGTGCGGGGATGGGTCGCCAACCGACCCGACGGTAGCGTCGAGGCGTGGCTCGAAGGCGAGGCCGGAGCTGTCGCCGAGGTCGAACGGTGGATCCGCGACGGTGGCCCGCCCGATGCCGCCGTGGACGACGTCGCCGGCGAGGACGTCGACCCGGCCGGTCACACCCGCTTCGAGATGCGCCGCGGCTGAGTGCGCGGGCCGGAGCGACCCTGCCCTGCCCGCCGAGGGCAGCGGTGGCGCTGGTGTCACGGGCGCCCCGCTCCACCGGACGCACGTGAAAATCCTGCATGCCGATCGCGGTAGCGGGCATGCTGCGCCGGGTGCCGGGACCGACCCGGCGACGAAGGACGTCACCGATGGACGAGGTCAACGACCCGCTCGTGCGCTACTACACCACCGAGTACGACGAGGCCCAGCGGCTGGTCCTGACCCCGCACGGCCGGCTCGAACTGCTCCGGGTGCGTCAGTTGCTGCGCCGCAAGCTGCCCGCGCCGCCGACCCGCATCCTCGACGTCGGCGGCGGCCCGGGTGTGCACGCGCGGTGGCTGGTCGAGCAGGGCTACCAGGTGAAGCTCGTCGACGTGATCGAACGCCACATCGAGGAGGCCCGCGACAGCGGTCTCGACGCCGAACTCGGCGATGCGGTCGAACTCGACGACCCGGACGAGTCCTTCGATGCGGTGCTGATGCTCGGTCCGCTCTACCACCTGCCGGACGCGGTGGAGCGCGCCCGCGCGCTGCACGAGGGATTCCGCGTGGTCCGAAGGGGCGGTCCGGTCCTGATCGCCGCGATCAGCCGGTTCGCCGGCCTGCTCGACCTCGGCCTCAACGGGCCGTGGGACGACGACACGGCCACCAAGCTCGAGAGAATCCTCGCCAGCGGCGACCACGACTCGAGCCTGGGATTCACGCAGGCGTACTTCCACCGCCCCGAGGAGCTCCGGACCGAGGTCGAGGCGGCCGGCTTCGTCGACGTCGAGGTACTGGCCATCGAGGGACCGATGGGCCACGCCGTCGACCTCGCCCCCGACCCGGGCGAGGCGATCGCCCGGGCGGTGGAGGTGGTGTCGTTGACCGAGATCGAACCGGCGCTACTCGCCGCCAGTCCGCATCTGCTCGCCGTCGGTCACCGTCCCTGACGGATCCTCATCGGCGGCGGGCTCGGCAGCGGCTTCGGGGGCAGACGGCTCGGGGGCGGCCTCGGGCGTCGGCTCGGGCGTCGCAGGTTCCGACGTCGCAGGTTCCGACGTCGCAGGTTCCGACGCCGCAGGTTCGGGCGCCGCGGGTTCGGGCGCCGCAGGTTCCGGGGCCGCGGGTTCCGGGGCCGCGGGTTCCGGAGCGGGCTCGGGCGTCGCAGGCTCGACCGGAGGCTCTGCCGCCGGCTCGGCCGCAGGAGACGGTGTGGGTGACTCGGGCTTCTCGAGCCGGTCCGCCGGGTTCGCGACCACCAGCACCTCGCTGCCCTCGGTGGCGTCGTCGCCCCCACCGGTCGCGTCGTCGGGCAGACGACGCTTGGTCTCGCCCGACGCCCACTCGAGCGCCTTCTGGTGGCGGTCGTCGGGCGTGATACCGGCGGCGACCATCCGCGCGTAGACCTCGCGCGCCGGCTCGGCCTGGCCCTTGCGGGCGTGCGCCCACATCAGTTCGCGATAGGTCGGCTCGTCGACCTGGACCTTCGCATCGCCGAGTTGCGCGAGCAGTTCGTCGGCCGCGGGAAGGTCGCCGCTGCGGATCATGGTGTTGAGCAGCTTCGATGCGTCGGCGCTGGCCGGCACGACCTTCTTGGCCAGCATGTGCTGCAACAACGCGATGGCGTCGTCGCCACGCTTCGCAGCCACGAGGGCGTTGAGCAGCGAGCCGTAGTGTCGACCGTGGGTCAGCGTGCCGGACGCGCGCAGGCGTTCGAGCAGGTTGCGGGCCTCGTCGAGCCGCTTGGCCCGGACGAGGCGCTCCACGAGATCGCGGGCGATCTTGCGGTCGGCGGGGACACCCCGTGAGGTGACGAGTTCGAACAGGCCGATCGCGGTGTCGAGTTCCCCGGCCTGCAGGTGCCGACTGACGACGTCCGAGGCCTTCTGCGGCGGTACCGGCACACCCAGGATGAGCATCCAGTCGATGACGCCGCTGGCGGCCGCGACCCGGCCGGCAGCCAGGCTGACGTCGATGAGCCCTTCGAGGTTCTCGCCCGACGGGATGCGACCGTCGTCGGCCAGCCCCAGTGCGACCGCCCACGCGCCGTCGGCGTCACCGGCCGCGATGCGGGCCTTGAGCACGGCGTTGCGGTGGAAGCTCGACGGCCGGGTGCCGGCCTCGGCCATCGCCGTGAGGGCGCGGTCGGCTGCCTCGGCGTCGCCGGCCTTGGCATGGGCGAGCAGCAGTTCGTCGTGCACGTCGCCGCGCAGTTCGACGCCGCCTTCACGCAGCCGCTCGAGCAGTTCCAGCGCCCGGTCGGTGTGACCCGCCCGCGCGATCATGGCGATCAGTTCGGTCGCCAGCTTCGGCGACGGCGCGCGCCCGACCTGCAGCATCAGGTCGACCAGCGTGCGGGTGTCCTTGATGGCGCGCCGTTCGAGACAGTCGCGCAGGAGCCGTTCGTAGTCGCCCTCGGCCGCAGCCTGTCCCCGCTGGGACATCTGACGGATCACCGCGCGGGCCGCGGGGTAGCGGCCGGCCGCGAGGTAGATCTGCAACACCGCGGGCGCGTGCCCGTCGTCCGGCTCGGCGCCCTCCGAGTGGAGAGCGTCGAGCATCGACAGCGCCTCGTCCGTGCGCCCGGCACGCCCGGTGGCGATCGCGACGTCCCACCGTGTGTTGGCGGATGCCTCGACACCGGCGCCCTGCATGGCGTCGAGGACCTTGCGGGCACCGGCGAGGTCACGTGCGTCGAGGTGGGTCTTGACCAGGAGCTTGTAGTGCTCCTCCCCCGGGGCGACGTCGCGCTGCTGCATGGTCTCGAAGACCTGGCGCATCATGCGCAGATCGCCGGTGAACCGGCGCATCGCGTCGAGGTACTTGTCCTGCTGCTCGGACATGGTGCACGACCTCCCTGGTGCCCAGCCGGGACGCGGGATCGTGCGGCAGTGCCCACACGACCTGCGTGTGCCCCGAACGGGCCGCGCACCCACCCACGTGCGCTGTGGCCAACCGACCATCGGCCGGAGCACGGACGGTAGCGGGTCGACGGCGGCGTCGTCAGCCCCGGGCGAGGCTACGGTCGGCAGGCGAACCCGCGCTTGCGGGTTCCCGGCGCTCCTTGGAGACATGCGTGTCCGCCCGACAACTGGTGGCCCTCGGGACCGCGAGCCAGGTCCCGACCCGGACGCGCAACCACAACGGCTACGCACTGCTGTGGGACGACGTCGGCATCCTGTTCGACCCGGGCGAGGGCACCCAGCGCCAGTTCACCCACGCCGGTCTCGCCGTCTCCCGGATCGACCACATCTGCATCACGCACGCCCACGGAGACCACTGTCTCGGGCTGCCCGGTGTGCTGCAACGTCGCGCCCTGGATGGGCTCACCGCCCCGGTCACCGTGCACTTCCCCGACGCGGCCACCGACGCGATCACCCGCCTGCGGCATGCCACGCCCTACGAGGACACGGCACCGGTCGCACTGCGGGCGGTCGCCGCGTCCGCGCCGCAGCCGATGGCGATCGGACAGGCGCTGACGCTGACCGCCGCCCCGCTCGAACACGGGGAACCCACCGTCGGCTGGCGCGTGCAGGAGCCCGACGGGTGGCGGCTGCTGCCCGACCGCCTCGATGCACTCGGCATCCCACGCGAGGCGCGCAGCGAACTGGTCCGCGAAGGCGAGGTCCGGGTCGGCGGTCGGACCTTCCGCCGCGACGAAGTCGCAGAACCGCGGCCCGGACAGTCGATGGCCTTCGTGATGGACACGCGTGACTGCGCCGGAGCGCGCGAGTTGGCCGAGCGCGTCGACCTACTCGTGATCGAGGCCACGTTCCTCGACGACCAGCGCGCGCTCGCCGAGGAGGTCGGCCACCTCACCGCCGGTCAGGCCGCCCGCATCGGGGCCGAGTGTGGCGCCCGCCGGGTCGTGCTGACCCACTTCTCGCAGCGCTATCCCGACCTCGACGGCCACCTCGAGGAGGCCACGGCCGCCGCACCCGACCTCGACATCGTCATCGCCACCGACCTCGCCCGGATCCCCGTCCCACCCCGCCGCTGACGCCACCGCCCACCCCACTTGCCGTGGATATGCGGCAACCCGGGGTGAAATCGGCTTCGCCAGGCCGCATTGTGCAGAATTGCCGCGCATACGCGGCAATTCTGCAAGGGTCAACCGACCGACACGCTACGCGTACGGTGCCGTTGAGGAGGGGCGGATGGCAGGTGGCACGCGGGTGTACGTGGACATGGTCGGGGACCTGTTCCACGCCGGCCACGTCGAACTGCTGCGCCAGGCCCGTGGCTTCGGCGACCACCTCGTGGTCGGCGTGCTGTCCGACGAGGTGGTCGCCGCTTACAAGCGCCCGCCCGTGATGACGCTCGAGGAGCGCGTCGCCGTCATCGAGGCGTGCCGGTACGTCGACGAGGTCATCCCCGCCGCGCCCGACGTGGTGACGCTGGCGTTCCTGCGCGCGCACGACCTCGCCGTCGTGGTGCACGGCGACGACCTCGGCGTCGACGCGATCGCGGGCGTCTACGGCGAGGTCGCGGCGGCCGGGATGCTCCGCCTGGTCCCCGAACGTCCCGACATCTCCACCACCAACCTGCTGCGCCGCATCCGTGATCGCGACGTGTGACGAAACGCCGATAGGACCTGGCGTCACCGTGTCACGCCAGGTCGAGGACGTCACCCCACATCGAGGCCGACCTCGATCTGACGTCACATCCGCGATCTCGCGTCACATCGTCGGCTCGGGCCGGGATCAGAGGAGGTGTTCGAGGCCGACGACGAGGCCGTCGAGGTCGGCGACCTCGCGGCAGGCGAGCAGCACGCCGGGCATGAACGAGGTCCGGTCGATCGAGTCGTGCCGGATCGTGAGCGTCTGGCCGGTCCCGCCGAAGATGACCTCCTGGTTGGCCACGATCCCGGGCAGGCGGACGCTGTGGACCCGCACGTCGGCGTGCGAGGCGCCGCGCGCACCCGGATGACGATCGTCGCCCAGCGGGGCGTCGGGCACCTCGGCGCGTGCCTGCGCGATCAACTCGGCGGTGCGCAGCGCCGTGCCGGACGGTGCGTCGACCTTGCGGTCGTGGTGCAGTTCGATGATCTCGACGTGCGGGAGGTGCTTGGCGGCTTCGGCCGCGAACTGCATCAGCAGGACCGCACCGATGGCGAAGTTCGGTGCGATCAGGGCGTTGGCGTCACCACCGTCGGACTGCCGCCGGGCCGCCTCGAGGTCCTCGTCGGAGATGCCGGTCGCGCCGACCACCGCGTGGATGCCGTGTGCGAGCAGCCACTGCAGGTTCGCGCCGACCGCTTCCGGGCCGGTGAACTCGACCGCGACGTCACAGTCGCCCTCGACCAGCGCCTCGAGTCCGTCGGCGATCACGAGGTCGCTGTCGATCCCGGCGACGTCACGGATCGCGCGGCCGGCACCGTGCGCATCGACGACGGCCGCCAGTTCGAGGTCGTCGGCGCCGGCGACGGCGCGACAGACCTCCGACCCCATCCGGCCTGCTGCTCCGACCACACCCACCTTGATCACGCCCGGCTCCTGATCGTCGATGCCCGGGAGCCTACGGGTCAGGCCAGGGCGGCGGTGAAGCGGTCCCGCTCCTCGGGCGCGAACGGACCGACGACGGCGAGGTCGTGAGGGCGACGCAGGACCCGCGCCGCGACCCGCCGGACGTCGTCGAGCGTGACCGCGTCGATGTGTTCGAGCGCCTGGTCCACGGTCACGAACTCGGCCCCCGTGGCGATCTGCTTGCCCAGGCGCGACATGCGCGAGCCGCTGTCCTCGAGCGACAGCACGGTCCCGCCCGTCAGCGCGCCCTTGGCCCGCTCGACCTCGTCGCCGGTGACCTCGTCGGCCACGAGGTCGAGCTGCTCGCGAAGCACCTGCAGGGCCTCGTCGACCTTGCCCGGCGCGGTCCCGACGTAGGCGCCGAACAGGCCCCCGTCGGTATACGAGGCGGCGTAGCTGTACGTCGAGTACGCCAGCCCGCGGGTTTCGCGGATCTCCTGGAACAGCCGTGACGACATGCCGCCACCGAGCAGCGTGTTGAGCACACGCAGCGCCCACCGGTCGACGTCGCGGTGCGGCAGCCCGGGAACCCCGAGGACGACGTGCGCCTGTTCGGTGGGACGGGTGCGGACATGCACCTCGTTCTCGCCGAATCGCTCCGGAGCGCGTCGTTCCGGTCGCGCACCGCCGGGACGACCGAGGTCACCGAGCAGGTCCTCGGCCAGGGCCACGACCGCGTCGTGGTCGAGGTTGCCGGCCGCCGCGACCGTGAGGTTCTCCGGCCGGTAGGTCCGCCGGTAGTAGCCGTCGACCGTGTCGCGCGTCATGCGCGTGATCGAGTCCGCGGTGCCCAGCGTCTCGAGCGCGAGCGGGTGGGC
>JAGXST010000088.1 GCA_018335555.1 Actinomycetota bacterium
GTCATCGGCATCACCAAGGCCTACGTCACCCGCGTCGGTGCCGGACCGTTCCCGACCGAGTTGTTCGACGAGGTCGGCGAGCGCATGACCGACATCGGTGGCGAGTACGGCACGACCACGGGCCGCCGCCGTCGGGTCGGCTGGTTCGATTCGGTCCTGGCGCGCTACGCCAACCGCGTCAACGGGTTCACCGACATCTTCCTGACCAAGCTCGACGTGCTCAGCGAGTTCGAGACCCTGAAGGTCGCGACCTCCTACCGGCACGATGGTGAGGAGTTCCACCACTTCCCGCCGCACCAGTCGATCTTCCATCACGCCGAGCCGGTCTTCACCGACATGCCCGGTTGGGGTCGTGACATCTCGGAGGTCACCGAGTACGACGACCTGCCGCAGGAGGCCCGCGACTACGTCGACCTGCTCGAGGAGCAGGCCGAGACCCCGATCACCTGGGTGTCGGTCGGGCCGAAGCGCTCGCAGACCCTGATCCGCCGCGACGTGCCTTTGGTGCCCGCAGCCGCTTCCTGACGGTCAGAACCGGGCGGCAGCGAAGGCGAGGCTGGCGGCGGTGAAGATCGCGCCGACCATCGAGAAGAACAGCAACCGGTTCTGATCGATGATCTGCGCCCGGAACTCGGCCGTGAGCTTGTGTTCGAGCGCCTCGAATCTGAGGTCCATGCGTTGCCCGAAGGCCTCGACGTCGTCCTTGGTCGCGAGTCGATCCCACGGCACGGGCGGCAGCTGTTCCATCAAGGTGGCCGCCTCCTCGGCGCCGATCGCCCTCGTGAGGGCATGGCGCAGATCGTGTCGTGCGCGTTCGTCCGGCATGGTCGCTCCCCGTGATCGCGGCGGCAAGTGTCCGCGGCCGGGGCTGCACGCGCACGGCGGGTGTCCGCTCGACTGTGGATGGGCTTCACGCGACCGCGGTGTCGAGGAACGTGATGGTCTCGACGGCCGGGTCGATCCGTGTCGGGGTGCCCTGGGGGACGGTCCAGATCGGGTCGGTGTGGCCGAAGTCGACGTTGGTCACGACCGGCAGGTCGTCCAGTCCCTGTTCCCTGTGCACCACCTGCAGGATCGCGTCGTCGTAGGCCGTGTGGTCCTCCACGGCGAGATCGGCCCCGCCGGGCCGGCCGAACACGATCCCGGCGAGCTGCTGCAGGTCACCGTTCAGTGCGAGGATGCGCAGGAACCGGGTGAGCAGGTCCGGTGGTGGTGCCTCCTCGCTGGTCTCGAGCATCAGCACGGCTCCGGCGAGCGAGGGCCACCACTCGGTGCCACCGTCGGACGGCTCGGCCCAGTCCAGGTGTTCGACGGTCCAGCCCGCCCGGTTGGGCGGCCACACCAACGGTGCCTCCGGTTCGAACAGGGTCCGTCGCACCCCCTCGACGAGGTAGTCGTGCAGCCCCCGGTTCTCGCCGAACCCCGCCATGATCGTGGGGCCGTAGAACGAACGGATGCCGGCACGCCGCAGGGCGAGGTGGATGACCGTGGGGTCCGAGTCCGGCGATGTCGGGGTCGGTGAACGCCCGGTGCAGGTCGTCGGCGCGCGCTGCCGGGTCGTCGGCCAGCGTCGCCGCGTCGGCGAGGGTGTGCGGCATCTCGACGACCTCGATGCCGAACGCGGCCTGGAGTTGCCGCTTGCCGGCCTCGTAGCGGTGGGGAAAGACCGCAGGGCCTCCCCACGACAGCGTCACCGCTGCCACCCGGTCGCCCGCCCGCAGTCGCGGCGGCTTCGCCAACTCCATGGTCACCTCGGTCTCCCGGCTCGTCGGCAGTGTGGCAGAGGTCGGCTCCCGCTTAGGCTCGTGGCCGGTGTCGTGACGAGGACGTGGTGTGGGTAGACGGGTGCTGGTGGTCGGCGGGGGCGGGCGCGAGCACGCGCTCGGATGGCGGTTGGCGACCTCGCCGTCGGTCGGCGCGGTCGAGTCCGCCCCGGGCAACCCGGGGCTCGCGGAGCTCGGACCCGTGCACGCGATCGATCCGAGCGACCCGCAGGCCGTTTCGGCGCTCGCCGACGAGCGCCGCATCGACCTCGTCGTGGTCGGCCCCGAGGCCCCGTTGGTCGCGGGCGTCGTCGACCACCTCGCCGAGCGCGGCATCCCGGCGTTCGGGCCGGTCGCGGCCGGCGCGCACATCGAGGGCTCGAAGCAGTTCGCCAAGGAGATCATGGTCGCGGCCGGCGCCCCGACCGCCGGTTACGTCGCCACCGCCGACCGCGACGAGGCCCAGGCCGCGCTGGAACGTTTCGCGCCGCCGTACGTGGTCAAGGCCGACGGCCTGGCCGCCGGCAAGGGCGTACGGATCTGCACCACGATCGACGAGGCGCGCGAGGCGGTCGACGACGCGCTGGTGCGTCGCGTCTTCGGCGAGGCCGGCGCCAGCCTGGTCATCGAGGAGTTCCTCGACGGCCCCGAACGCAGCCTGTTCGGGGTCTGCGACGGCACCGACGCCGTGCTGCTCGCACCGGCCCAGGACTACAAGCGGGCGCTGGACGGCGACGGCGGCCTGAACACCGGCGGCATGGGTGCCTACACGCCCGTTCCGGGGTTCGGCCTCGACGACGTCGCCCGCCTGCGCGAGTTGATCTTCCTGCCGGTCCTGCGCGAACTCGCCGACCGCGGCACCCCGTACCGGGGGCTGCTCTACGCGGGCCTGGTCGAGACCGCGACCGGGCCACGGCTGCTGGAGTTCAACGCCCGCTTCGGCGACCCGGAGACCCAGGTCGTGCTGCCACACCTCGCGAGCGACCTCGGCGACCTGCTCTGGGCGTCCGCGACCGGCTCGGTCGGCGAGGTCGATCTGGCCTGGCACGACGGGGCCGTCGCCACGGTCGTGCTGGCCAGCGGCGGCTACCCGGGTGACTACGCCACCGGGGTCCCGATCACCGGCGTCGAGGAAGCCGACGCACTGGACGCCGTGCAGGTCTTCCATGCCGGCACCGCACGCGACGGCGACGGCCGCCTGGTCACGGCGGGTGGACGCGTGCTCGACGTGACCGCACGCGGCGCCGACGTCGCCGACGCCCGCGCGCGCGCCTACGACGCGGTGCGACGCATCGGCTTCGACGGGATGCAGCATCGCAGCGACATCGCCGCCGGCATCTGAGCGAACCCGGGTGACAGCGAGGCCAGTTTTCTGGCATAGTCGTGCCAGGGAACAGGCATCGGGAGCGGGCATTGGATCCGGCAGCGATCGGACGGCGGGTGCGGCGCATGCGTCGCTCGCTGGGCCTGAGCCAGGCCGAACTCGCCGACCGGGCCGGCATCAGCCGCCAGTCGCTGGGCACCCTGGAATCGGGCCGCCACCTGCCGCGCGTCGACGCGGCCGTTGCCCTGGCCGGCGTGCTCGGTACCACGGTCGAGGACCTGCTGGCCGTCGGCCCGCCCCGCGCACTGCACGTGCTCGGTGCGCCGCTCGCCGACGGTCAGGCCGTGCGTGTCGTGCAGGTCGGCGACCACCACGTCTGCGTGCCCACGCCCGGCCCCGACGACGGCGAGGTTTGGTCCGCACCGGACGCGGTCGTCGACGACGGACGCGTGACCCTGCTGCCGGGCGCCGACACCGACGGGTTCCTGGTGGCCGGTTGCGACCCGGCGCTCGGCATCGTCGCCGCGCTCGGGCCCGGACGAGGTAGCGGGCGCATCGTGCCCGTCCTCGCCTCGTCGTCCGCCGCCCGGCTCGCGCTGGTGACCGGCCGCGCCCACGCGGCGGTGGTGCACGACGTCGTCCCGGCGAGCCCGGAGCACCCCGAGCGCGTGCACCGCTTGCCGCTGGCCGTGTGGCGGACCGGCCTCGCGGTCCCCGAGGGCGCCGAGGCTGCGTTCGACGCGGCCCTGGCCGGGACCGGGCCGGTCATACAGCGTGACGCCGGCGCGGCCGCGCAGGTCGCCTTCGAGCGCGCCCTGCTGGCCGAGGGGCTCACGCCGCCGTCCGGCCCGCTCGCCACCGGGCACCTCGACGCCGCCCGCCAGGCCGCGGCGACGGGCACGCCCGCCGTGACCATCGAACCGGTCGCCCGAGCCCTCGGGCTGAGCTTCCGCACGCTCGAGATCCACCGGGTCGAGGTGTGGATCGACGTGCGCTCCAGCGACCACCCGGGAGCCCTCGCGTTGGGCGAGCTGTTGGGTTCGGCCCGTCTGCGCCGCCGCCTGGCGGTCCTGCCCGGCTATGACCTCGAGGCGGCGTAGTGCACGTCCGGTTCGCGCTGCTCCTGCTCGCCTTCGTCGGCACCACCTCCTGCGCCACCGGCGCTTCGGCCGCCGCGCCGCGGAACGAGTTGACCGTCTTCGCTGCGGCGTCGCTGGCCGAGGCCTTCGAGGACGTGGCGATCGAACTCGAGCGGCGCCACGACGGACTCGAGGTGCGCCTCAACCTCGCGGGCTCGCAGACCCTCGCCGCCCAACTGCTCGACGGCGCCCCGGCGGACGTGTTCGCCGCCGCGGACGACGTCGAGATGGGGCGCGTCGTCGCGGCCGGCCGCGCCGCGGGACCGCGTTCGTTCGCCAGCAACCACCTCGTGATCGCGGTCGAGCCCGGCAACCCGGCAGCCGTGACGTCACTGGCGGACCTCGCGCGTGACGACCTGGTGGTCGTCCTCCCGACCGACGCGGTCCCCGCCGGGCGCTACGCCGCGGCCGCCCTCGAGACCGCGGGGGTCGAGGTGGCACCGGCCAGCCTCGAGGTCGACGTCCGGTCCGCACTCGGCAAGGTCGTGCTCGGCGAGGCCGACGCGGCGATCGTCTACGCGAGCGACGTCGCCGCTGTCGACGGCCGTGCCGAGGCCGTGCCGCTGCCACCCGACCCGGGCGCCGGTATCGGCTACCCGGTCGCGGTCGTCACGGACAGCCGACGTCCGGCGTTGGCGGCGGAATTCGTCGACCTGCTGTTCGCCGAAACCGGCCGTGACCTCCTGCGGCGGCACGGGTTCGGTGCACCGTGACCGCCACGACCGCAACCCGACGTCGCCGCACGTTCGACCGCCCGGTCGCGGCACTGGTCGCGGTGGCCCTCGCCGCCGGCATCGCCCTGCTCCTGCTGCCCCTGGTCGGTCTGCTCGCCCGCACGCCGTGGTCACGGGTCGCACCGCTGCTGGGCGACCCCGCGCTGCGCGAGACCCTGCGGCTGTCGTTGCTGGTCAGCCTGGCGTCGGCCGCCCTGTCGCTCGTGCTGGGTGTGCCCCTCGCGTGGTTGCTCGCGCGGGTGTCGTTTCCCGGCAAGCGCCTGCTGCGCGCCCTGTGTGTGTTGCCGATGGTGCTGCCACCCGTGGTCGGCGGCGTGGCGCTGCTGGCGGCATTCGGCCGGCGCGGCCTCGTCGGCGCCCCACTCGAACGACTGACCGGGATCACGCTGCCCTTCACGACGGCCGGCGTCGTGATCGCGGTGACCTTCGTGTCGCTGCCGTTCCTGGTGGTCACCGTCGAAGCCGGCTTCCTCGGCCTCGACGCCCGAATCGAGGAGGCGGCTGCCACGCTCGGTGCGTCGCGGTGGACCGTCCTGCGACGGGTCAGTTTGCCGATGCTGGTCCCGTCACTCGTCGCCGGGACGGCCCTGGCGTGGGCGCGGGCCCTGGGCGAGTTCGGCGCCTCGATCACCTTCGCCGGCAACCTCGGTGGCACCACGCGGACCGTGCCGCTCGCGGTCTACCTCGAACTCCATCGCGACCCCGATGCGGCGATCGTGCTGTCGCTGGTGCTGCTGGCCGTCTCGATCGCGATCCTGGTCGGACTGCGCGACCGCTACCTCGGGGTCGGACGATGAGTCTCGCCGTCGAGGTCACGGCACGACGCGGCGATTTCGTGCTCGACGCCCACGTCGAGGTCGCCGACGGGGAGGTGCTGGCACTGCTCGGACCGAACGGTGCCGGCAAGACCAGCCTGCTGCGCATCGTCGCGGGTCTCGAGCGTCCCGACACTGGACGGGTCGAGATCGGTGGGCTCGTCGTGGACGACCTGGGTGCGGGCAGCCACGTCCCGGCGGCCGAGCGGCGCGTCGGGATGGTGTTCCAGGACCACCTGCTGTTCCCGCACCTCGACCTGACCGACAACGTCGCCTTCGGTCCGCGATCACGCGGCACGGGCCGACGGGAGGCGGCACGGGTCGCGCTCGACTGGCTCGAGCGGGTCGGTCTGGCCGAGCGCGCCGGCGAGCAGCCCTCGGCGCTCTCGGGCGGGCAGGCTCAGCGTGTTGCACTGGCGCGTGCGCTGGCCGGCGATCCGGCCGTGCTGCTGCTCGACGAACCGCTCGCCGCGTTGGACGTCGAGACCCGCCAGGAGGTGCGTGGCCTGTTGCGTGAGCACCTGCGCGCCTTCGCGGGCCCGGTCGTCCTGGTCACCCACGACCCGCTCGAGGCGCTCACGCTCGCGGATCGTCTGGTCGTGCTCGAGGACGGGCGGGTGACCCAGGCCGGCACACCCGCCGAGGTCGCCCGGCACCCCCGGTCGGCGTGGGTCGCGCGCCTGGTCGGCGTCAACCTCCTGCGCGGCGAGGCCGCGGGCACCGAGGTGACCGTCGGCCGCGCGACGCTGACCACGGCCGAGCCGGCGTACGGGCCGGTCGACGTGTTGTTCCACCCGCACGCCGTGGCCCTGCACCGAACCGAGCCGGGTGGCAGTCCGCGCAACACCTGGCGGGCGGTCGTCGACGGCATGGACGTCGAGGGCGCGCGGGTCCGGGTCCACCTCGACGGCCCGCTGGCCGTGGTGGCCGAGGTCACCCCGGCCGCCGTCGCCGAGCTCGGCCTCGCCGACGGCGTCGAGGTCTGGGCCGCCGTCAAGGCCGTCGAACTCCAGGTCCACCCCCGCTAGCGCTACCGCCAGGGCTCGGCTCGCGCGCACAGCAACCGCGCCGGTCTTGCTTGGGGGGCAACGAGGCGAAGCCGAGACAGGGGACCCAAGCATCATCAGTCAGGCAGCCCGACCCAGCGGTGATCACCGTCGGCGGTGACCTCGCGTTTCCAGACGGGAACGCGCTCCTTGACCCGTTCGAGGGCGTCCTCGCAGGCGGCGAAGGCGGCGGTCCGGTGCGCCGACGTGCACACGATCAGGATGGTGTGGGCCCCGACGGCCAGTTCGCCGACGCTGTGCAGCAGGACGATGCCGCGCACGTCGAGATGCTCGTCGGCGATCTCGTCGGCGATGTCGGCCAGGACCTTCTCGGCCATGTCGTCGTAGGCCGAGTAGTCGAGGCGCACGACGACGGGCACGTCCGGTGCATGGTCGCGGACGGTGCCGAGGAAGACGGCGGTGGCACCGACGTCGGAGGTCGTGACCGACGCGATCGACGACTCGACCGGGAGTGGTGGTTCGCGCAGACCCGTGAGGATGCGCACGTCCGGCCGGTCGTCCGCGCCGCCGGCGACCGGAGGCAGCATCGCGATCTCGCGGGCGCCGGCCAGCGGATGGCCGTCACGGACGATCTCGAGGTCGACGGCGACGTTGACGCGGTCGAGCAGGCCGTCGAGCGCCGGCTGCGCCGCGGCCACCGCGGCGCGCAGATCGGCGACGGTGGCGTCGTCGCCGAGCACGACGCGGGTCCGGAACACGCCGGCCCGGTCGGCCAGCCCGCCGAACAGCCGCACCTCGACCTCCACCGCCCGACTCCTCGCCTCGTCGCACCCGAGGCTACTCCCGCCGGGCCGCGAGGATCCCGTGGTCCCCGGCGGGCGGTGCGCCGGTACCGTGCCCGCATGGGAGCGAACGAGGTGGCGCCGTTGCTCGACCGGCTGGGACGGCCGGTCGAGGACCTGCGCCTGTCGGTGACCGACCGGTGCAACCTGCGCTGCCGCTACTGCATGCCGCGCGAGGTGTTCGGCCCCGACCACGCCTTCCTCCCGCGCAGCGAGTTGCTCAGCTTCGAGGAACTGTCCCGGTTGGCCCGCGTCTTCGTCGGCCTCGGTGTGCGCAAGCTGCGGCTGACGGGTGGTGAGCCGCTGCTGCGCCACGATCTGCCCGACCTGGTCGCGCAGCTCGCGGTCATCCCCGGCCTCGAGGATGTCGCGCTGACGACCAACGGGGTGCTGCTGCGCCGTGACGCCGCCGCGCTCGCCGCGGCCGGGCTGCGCCGGATCACGGTCAGCCTCGACGCCCTCGACGATGCCACCTTCCAGCAGTTGGCGGACACCAAGGCGCCGGTCGGCACGGTGCTCGACGGGATCGAGGCGGCCCGTGAGGCCGGCCTCGACCCGGTCAAGGTCAACTGTGTCCTGCAGCGCGGCGTCAACGACGACCAGATCGAGGCGCTCGCCGGCTGGGCCCGCGACACCGGCGTCACGCTCCGTTTCATCGAGTTCATGGACGTCGGCACCACCAACGGCTGGGTGCGTGACCGCATGGTCCCGGCCGAGGAGGTGGCGCAACGCATCGGCGCGAGCTGGCCGATCGAGCCGGTCGAGCCGGACCGTCCTGCCGACGTCGCCGAGCGGTTCCGCTACCTCGACGGTGCCGGCGAGGTCGGGATCATCGCCTCGGTCAGCCGCCCGTTCTGCGACACGTGCACCCGGGCGCGCCTGAGTGCGGTCGGCGAGCTCTACACCTGCCTGTTCGCGGCCAAGGGCACCGACCTGCGCGAGCTGCTGCGGTCCGGCGCCACCGACACCGACCTCGCCGCCACCGTCGCCGCCGTCTGGGGCGCGCGCACCGATCGCGCCTCCGAGCTCCGTGCCGAGGCCGGGCTCACGGGCCCGCGCGTCGAGATGTCCTACATCGGCGGGTAGCCCCCACCCGGTCCGTCACGAGCGGGGGATCTCGCCGCTGGTGACGATCAGCTCGGCGAGGGTACGGACCGCGATGTTGCGATCCTGGGAGATCTTGGCGAGCAGCTTGAATGCCTCGTCCGGTGTCAGGCGCAGCCGCTCGATCAGGATCCCCTTGGCCTGGCCGATCATGTCCCGGCTGGCGATCGCCCGTTCCAGCCCGGCCTCGTTGATCGCGCTCTTGAGTGCGACACCGGCGTGCGAGGCGAACACCTGACCGACGATCTTCGAGAACTCGCCGTAGGCGTGGGGTCGCTTGGAGTAGAAGTCGAGCGCGCCGTAGGTCGAACCCTTGGCGAACAGCCGATAGCTCAGCATCGAGCGCACCCCGAGTTTGAGCGCACGCTCGCGGTAGTCGGGCCACCGCGTCTCGGTCTCGAGGTCGTCGATCATGTACACGCGATGGTCGCGCAGCGCGTCGAGGCAGGGACCCTCGTCGGCCTCGTACTGGGCGAGGTCGCTCTCGTAGGCGACCCGTGACGAGTAGGCGGGCGAGGAGACCGAGCGGTTCTTGCCGATCAGCATCAGGCTCGCGCCGTCACATCCCTCGAGGTAGCCCTCGCCGAGGTCGACGATGAGTTGCAGCAACTCGTCGAGGTCGTCGGCCTCGGACAGCAGGTGGGCGATCTCGGCGAGCTGTTCGAGCAGTTCGAACTCGCTGCGCTCGTCGTCCGATCGTTGCGGGAGGCTGGGCCAGCGCCACGGCGTCGGCTCGGGGCGTTCGCTCGGACCCGACTGCGGCATGGCGGCTCCGGGGGGGGGCGTGCGGGCTGGCCGGTCCCCGGTTCGTCGACCGAGACCAGCAACCTAGTGGGCTTCCCGACTGCTCCCCGGAAAAGTTGGTGACAGGCGTCGGCGGCAGACCTAGGTTGACCACACGCGCCCGAGGCGGCGCCGAACCGGTCGGGAGCCCGGACGGCGGGGCGTGTTGCTCGACGTGCCCGCGTCCCGCTCGCGGCGCACCGGTGAGGGGAGTCCGACGTGACCAGGGTTCAGATGACGGTCGACGGCCAGGCGTGCGACGACGACGTCGAGCCGCGCCTGCTGCTCGTCCACTACCTGCGCGACGTGCTGGGCAAGACCGGCACGAACGTCGGGTGCGACACGTCCAACTGCGGCGCGTGCACGGTCCACCTCGACGGCGACTCGGTGAAGAGCTGCACGGTACTGACCGTCCAGGCCGACGGTGCCGAGGTGGCGACCATCGAGGGCCTGGCGCAGCCGCCCACGGACGGCGACGCGACCAGCGGCTGGCACCCGCTGCAGAAGGCGTTCCACGCCGAGCACGGCCTGCAGTGCGGGTATTGCACCCCCGGCATGATCATGAGCTCGATGGACCTCCTCGGACGCAACCCGTCGCCCAGCGAAGAGGACGTGCGGCACGGCCTCGAGGGCAACCTGTGCCGCTGCACCGGCTACGTCAACATCGTGCGCTCGGTCCTGCGGGCCGCCGCCGAACTGCGTGGCGAGACGGTGGGCGATGCCGACGAAGGAGGCATCGGCGAGGCCGACGTCGTGTCCGATCCCGAGCACGAGGAGCAACTCGAGAACCTGGAGGTGGCGCCGTGACCGCCCTGGACGCTCCGACCACCGACGCCGTCGTCGGGGTCACCAAGCTGCGCAAGGAGGACGCCCACCTCGTCACCGGCCGCACCCGCTGGACCGACAACGTCCAACTGCCAGGGCTGCTGCACGTCGCGCTCGTGCGCTCACCGATGGCCCACGCGCGGGTCACCGACGTCGACGTCTCCGCCGCGCTCGAACAACCCGGCGTGGTCGCGGCCTACACGGGCGCCGACCTCGTCGAGCACTGGTCGGGCGGACTGCCGTGCGCCTGGCCGGTCACCGAGGACATGCGCTCGCCGGTCCACCTGCCGATCGCGACCGACGAGGTCCGCCACGTCGGCGACGCCGTCGCGGTCGTGGTGGCCCGCACCCGCTACCAGGCCGCGGACGCGACCGAGTTCGTCGTCGTCGACTACGAGCCGCTGCCGGTCGTGACCGACATGGAGGCAGCGCTGGCCGACGGGGCCGACCTCGCCGACTCGACGCTCGATTCCAACGAGTGCTTCACCTGGCCGATGGTCAACGGCGACATCGACGCCGCGTTCGACGGCGCCGCCCACGTCGTCACCCGCCGGTTCGTCAACCAGCGCCTGATCCCGACCGCGATCGAGCCGCGCGCGGTGGTGTGTGCGCCGCCACGCGACCAGCGCGAGTTCACGATGTGGTCCGCGACCCAGATCCCCCACATCCTGCGGCTGATGCTGGCGCTGACCTGCGGCGTGCCCGAGCATGAACTGCGGGTCATCGCCCCCGATGTCGGTGGCGGGTTCGGCAGCAAGCTCAACGTCTATGCCGAGGAGGCCATCTGCCTCGTGCTGGCCAAGTTGCTCGACCAGCCGGTGAAGTGGACCGAGTCACGCACCGAGGGCTATGTCGCCACCATCCACGGCCGCGACCAGGTCCAGGACCTCTCGATCGCGCTGGACGAGGACGGCCGCATCCGCGGGCTGAAGGCGAAGCTGCTGGCCGACATGGGTGCCTACCTGCAGTTGGTCACGCCGGGCGTGCCGCTGCTGGGGGCGTTCATGTTCAACGCGATCTACAAGATGGACGCGCTCAGCTTCGAGTGCACCGGGGTGTTCACCAACAAGACCCCGACCGACGCCTACCGGGGTGCCGGGCGGCCCGAGGCGACCTACGCGATCGAGCGCCTGATCGACGAGGCGGCGCACGAGATCGGCATGGAGCCGTTCGAGCTGCGCGAGCGGAACTGGATCAAGCACGAGGAGTTCCCGTACGAGACCATCGCGGGGATCACCTACGACTCGGGCAACTACGAGGCCGCGACCGCGCGGGCCAAGGAGATGTTCGACTACGACGGACTGCGGGCCGAACAGGCCCGCCGTCGCGAGTCGGGCGACAAGGTCCAACTCGGTATCGGGATCTCGACGTTCACCGAGATGTGCGGCCTGGCTCCGTCGCGGGTGCTCGGCTCGCTCTCGTACGGCGCGGGCGGTTGGGAGCACGCCAGCGTGAGGATGCTCGCCACCGGCAAGGTCGAGGTCGTCACCGGCACCTCACCGCACGGGCAGGGTCACGTCACCGCCTGGTCGCAGATCGCCGCCCAGGCACTGGGCGTGCCATACGAGGACGTCGAGGTCCGCCACGGCGACACCGCCGTCGCACACAAGGGCATGGACACCTACGGGTCGCGCTCGCTGGTGGTCGGCGGCTACGCGGTGCAGGTCGCCTGCGACAAGGTGGTCGCCAAGGCCAAGCGGGTCGCGGCCCACATGCTGGAGGCCAGCGAGGACGACCTCGAGTTCGACCGCGGCACGTTCAGCGTGCGGGGCTCGCCGGATGCGAGCAGGACGATCCAGGACGTCGCGCTGGCGGTGTTCGCCGCCCACGACTACCCCGAGGACATGGAGCCCTCCCTCGACTCGGACGCGACCGTCGACCCGGAGAACTTCTCCTACCCGCACGGCACGCACCTGGCCGCGGTCGAGGTCGACACCGAGACCGGCATGGTGCACCTGCGTGACTATGTCGCCGTCGACGACGTCGGCAAGGTCATCAACCCCCAGATCGTCGAGGGCCAGGTCCACGGCGGGCTGGCGCAGGGCATCGCCCAGGCACTGTTCGAGGAGGCCGTCTACGACGCCGAGGGCAACCTCGTCACCGGCTCGCTGGTCGACTACTACGTGCCGTCCGCGGCCGACCTGCCCACCTTCCGCACCGACCGCACCGAGACCCCGGCCACCTCCAACCCGCTGGGCGTCAAGGGCGTCGGCGAGGCCGGCACCATCGCCTCGACGCCCGCGATCATGAACGCGGTCGTCGACGCGCTGCGACCCATGGGCATCAACGACGTCCCGATGCCCGCCTCGCCACGAAACGTGTGGGAGACGATCCAATCAGCAGCGCCACCAGTTGGGGGCGACAAAGCATCGGGTGCGACGAACGGGGGTGCGGCATGATCCCGGCGACCTTCGACTACGTCCGGGCCGAGTCGATCGACCACGCGGTCGCGACGCTCGCCGAGCACGGCGACGAGGCCAAGCTGCTGGCCGGCGGGCACAGCCTGTTGCCGCTGATGAAGCTGCGGCTCGCGGCACCCG
>JAGXST010000089.1 GCA_018335555.1 Actinomycetota bacterium
TCGTCGAACATGATGGTGGGTGCGTGCGAGACCAGGCCCGCGCCGACGATCTCCCCCATGGCGTCTCTCCTCGTGTGTGCGGTCCCGGGACGGGTCAGTCCCGGTAGCGGTGGACGGTGGTGCCTCCGGCGAACGTGGCACCGACCTGGCGGTAGTAGGCGCCGAGCATCTCGCGGGGCTGGAGCAGGTCGAACTCCTCACCAGGGACGTCGAACAGGGTCAGGTCCGCGTCGCCCTCGTACACCGGCCCGGCCTCGACGTCGACGGTCTTCATGGTGACCAACTCGTGCATGGAGGGTGAGGCGTCGAGGCCGTCGATCGCAGGCATGAACCGTGTGTGCAGCATGGCGTGGCTGTTGACGAACCCACCGGTGTCAGAGGTGCCCGTGATGGTGAACCGGGCCTCGGCGAGGCGGCGGTCGTAGGCCGCCAGGGTGGCACCGAAGCGGCCGCCGGCCGCGAGCTTCGGCCCCGCCTTGCCGTAGGCGGCCGGCCGGGTGAGGTGGATCGAGCCGAGCTTCTTCGGATAGCCCTGGAAGTGACCGCGCACGAGCGCGTAGTCCTTGTCGACCCAGATGTAGACGCAGCGCGAGACGTGTTCGCCGCGGTGCTTGCCACGCACGACGAAGAACACCTCCTTGTACTGCGAACGCACCGGGTCGAGCAGTTCGTCGAACGTGTCCGAGCACGACTGCCAGTCCGCCCACACCAGCGCGACCGCACCGGGATCGTCGGCCGGCTCGATCGGGTCGGGCAGCAACTCGATGACCCGTTCGGGGTCGGTGCGGTACTCGATCGTGAGCAACTCGCCGCTGTAGTGCCAGGGCGGCGGCGGCAGGATCGAGGACCGGCCCGACGCCGTGCGCGGGAAGACGAAACCCTGCAACTCGGCCACGTGCTCTCCCTCACGTCGTCGATGGTCATGCTAGACCGTTCGGCCCCGAACGGTAGTCGGGCACGCGGACACCCGCCACCGACCCTGCGGTGCGGCACTCACCCCGCGACGTCGAGGGGCCGGAGTGCATCGGCGGTCCCGATGGGCACGAGCCCGAGCGAGCGGGCGATGCCGCGCGACCCGAGGTTCTCCGACCGGTGGCGGTAGACCACGACACGGTCGTGATCGGCCAGGTGCCGGCACAGCGCGGCGACCACCGCCCGGCCCGCTCCCTGACGGCGCGCCACGGGATCGGTCAGCACGCCGAGGTCGCTGAAGCCGCGCCAGGCATACATGCTGGCCACCGCAAGCAGACGGGTGCCCTCGGCGATCCCGACCGTGACCTCGTGTTCGCCACCGATGTCCACGTCGCCTTCCTCGCGGTCGTCGTCGGGACAGGCGGCGAGGAACGCATCGAACATCGGACGGTCTGCCTCGTCGAGCAGGACGACGCGCAGCCCGTGCCGCGGTTCGACCGGAGCGAGTCGGCGGACGTCGAGGCCGTACAGGTGCTGGCGTTGCCGTTCGAGCGGCCGATCCGGCCAACCACCGGCCACCTCGTCCGCGGTCAGCAGGTGATCCGTCGGGCGGCCTGCCAGCAGCGTGCGCAACCGGTCGGCGCCCCGAGACCCGACCTCGGTCACCACCCGACGCCCGGCCGGCCACAGCACGACCCACGCGTCGGGGTCGCGGCCGTCGACCTCGATCAGGGTCGTGCCCGGCCGGTCGAGGTCGCCGGCGACACCGCCGAAACCGTCCTGCCAGCATGCGCGGACACGCGCCACGAACGCCGGGTCGGCGGTCGGATCCTCCATCACGGCACCTCCGCCCGGGGCTTGGGTCGCCGTGCCGAGCCGGAGACCGTAGCCCGACGGGCGGCGACACGACTACCGTTCGGAACCGAACGAGACGACGACGGAGGCACCACCGATGGAGACCCGCAGGATCCTGCTGGAAGGCGTCGCGACCACGGTCGTGCGCGACGGCGACGACCTGGTGGCCGGTGACGGCCGGCGGGTCACCATCGCCGACGCGACCCACCTGCCGCCCGTCGTGCCGAGCAAGATCCTGTGCGTCCACCTCAACTACCGCTCGCGGGTCGAGGAGTTCGGCACCACGCTCCCGGCCGCACCGACGTTCTTCCACAAGCCGGTCTCCTCGCTCAACGGCCACGAGGGCCACGTCGTCCGGCCGCAGCGGTGCGAGTGGCTCAACTACGAGGGCGAGATCGCGATCGTGATCGGACGCACCACCCGCAACGTCTCCCAGGCCGACGCCTGGGACGCGATCGCCGGCTACACGGTGGCCAACGACTACGGCCTGCACGACTTCCGCGACACCGATGCGGGGTCGATGCTGCGCGTGAAGGGTTCGGACACGCTGTGTCCGCTCGGACCGGGCCTGGTCACGGCCGACGAGTGGGACCCCCGCGACGGGATGCGCATCCGCACCCTCGTCAACGGCGAGGTCAAGCAGGACGGCAACACCGCGGACATGGAGTGGGACATGGCCTACCTCGTGGCCGACCTCGCCCGCACCATCACCCTCGAGCCCGGTGACGTGATCCTGTCCGGCACGCCGGCGAACTCACGTCCGGTCGTACCCGGCGACGTCGTCGAGGTCGAGGTCGAGGGCCTCGGGACCCTGCGCAACACGATCGTCACCGGTCCGACGGCCATCCGCGACGACGTCGGGGCCCAACCGACCGAGTCCGAGGAAGTGCGCTCGACCGCGCTGGGTGGAGACTGGGAGTTCCGCGGGATCCGTGCCCCTCAGAAGTGAACAGGACACGACGTGAGCAGTTCAGAGCAGCGGGTGCTGGGGCCGGAGGCGTACAAGGACGACGGGCGCCTGAAGAAGAAACCCTACGAGGCGGAGTTGCTCCGTCTGCAGGTCGAGCTGGTCAGGCTGCAGGCCTGGGTCAAGGACACGGGCTACCGCGCCGTCGTGCTGTTCGAGGGTCGTGACGCCGCGGGCAAGGGCGGCGCCATCGACCGGATCACCGCCAAGGCCAGCCCACGCATCCTGCGCACGGTCGCACTCGGCGTCCCGTCCGACCGCCAGAAGAGCCAGTGGTACTTCCAGCGCTACGTCGAGCAACTGCCGGCAGCAGGCGAGGTCGTGCTGTTCGACCGCTCCTGGTACAAACCGGGCGGGCGTCGAACGGGTCATGGGGTTCGCGACCGAGGACCAGGTCGAGGAGTTCTTCGCCACCGTCCCCGAGTTCGAACACATGCTGCAGCGCTCGGGCATCAAGGTCGTCAAGTACTGGTTCTCGATCAGCGACGAGGAACAGGAACGGCGGTTCCGGTCCCGGGCGACCGACCCGACCAAGCAGTGGAAGCTGTCGGAGATGGACATCGCCTCGTGGCAGCGGTGGGAGGACTACTCGCGCGCCAAGGACGAGATGTTCGAACGGACCGATACCGACGACTGCCCGTGGTGGGTGGTGGACGCCGAGGTCAAGCGGCACGCCCGGCTCAACTGCATCGCGCACCTGCTCGACCAGGTTCCCTACGAGGATCTCGGACACGAACAGGTCGACCTGCCGTCCCGCCCGGACGCAGCCAACGACGGCCGGCTGCCGCTGAGCGAGCAGCACCTGGTGCCGCGCCGCTACTGACCCCCGACCGGCAAACCTCGGTGTACGAGGTTGGAGACCGGTGGGAGACCACCGGGCCGTCCGCTGTTCGGTGAGCCTTACGCGGTGGAGTCGTCGAGGATCTGCAGGGTCTTGAGGTCCGCGTGGAACTCGAGCGCGAAGTCGCCGCCCTCGCGGCCGATGCCCGAGATCCGGCAGCCGCCGAACGGGGCGGTCAGGTCGCGGACCAGGAAGGTGTTGACCCACACGGTGCCGGCGCGGATGGCCCGTCCGACCCTCTCGGCCCGCTCGCGCGAAGTGGTGTAGACGATGCCGGACAGCCCGTAGTCGGTCGAATTGGCCAGCCGCACCGCTTCGTCCTCGTCGGTGAAGGTCTGGAAGGTCAGCACCGGCCCGAACACCTCGCGCTGGACGATCTCGCTGTCGTTGGAGGCCGGCTCGATCAGGGTCGGCTCGTAGAACAGTCCGCCACCGTCGTGGACGTGACCTCCACGGACGATGCGGTCGCCGGCCTCGCGGGCGCGCCGCACGAACCCGTCGACGCTGGCGAGGTGGTCGGGATGGATCATGGGGGTGATGGTGGTGTCGTCATCGCGACTGTCGCCGAGCACATGGGTGTCGGCGTGGGCATGGAAGCGGTCGAGGAAGTCGTCGCGGATCGATGCCTGCACCAGCAGGCGCGTACCCGCGAGGCAGACCTGGCCGGAGTCGTCGTACTGCCAGGCCGCCTTCTTCGCTGCCGCGTCGAGATCGGCGTCGTCGAACACGATCAGCGGGCCCTTGCCGCCGAGTTCGGCCGTGAACGGCACGATGTTCTCCGCCGCGGCCCGGCCGATGTGACGCGCCGCTTCCGGCGAGCCGGTGAACGAGATGCGACGCACCCGCGGGTCGGCGACCAGCGCCGCGCCGACCTCCTCGCCGATGCCCTGCACGACGTTGAGCACGCCCGACGGCAGGCCGGCCTCGTCCCACAGGTCGGCCAGGATCGAGGCGGACAGCGGTGACCACTCGGCGGGCTTGAGCACGACCGTGTTGCCTGCCGCCAGCGCCGGCGCGATCTTCCAGGTCGAGAGCATCCACGGTGCGTTCCAGGGCGTGATGATCACGGCCGGACCCGCGGGCATGCGGATCACCCGGTTCTGGGTGCCCTTGGACGACCAGACCCGCTCCTCGTGGGCGGCGGCGAGGTCGGCGTAGTTGCGGAAGTTCTCCGCGCCGCGGTGGACGAGCCGCTCCCGCAGGCTCTGCAGACGCATGGCCATGTCGACGGTCTCTACCTGCGCGACACGTTCGACGTTGGCATCGATGGTGTCCGCGAGACGGTGGAGGTGATCGGCGCGCTCCTCGGGAGAGAGCGCTGCCCAGGCCGGGAACGCGTCGCTGGCGGCCGCCACGGCCGCGGCCGCGGTGTCGGCGTCACCTCGCGCGACATCGGCCAGTTTCCAGTCCCAGTCCAGCGGCGAGCGCACCTCGAACGTCCTCGGGCTACCGACCCGCTGCCCGCCGATGTAGTGCTGCGTCGACACCGGGGTGCCGGCCACGTCCACACGCGTGTCGGTCATGTCCACCTCCGAGGTGGGGTCGGGGGGCAACGAGGCGAAGCCGAAACGGGCGGGTCTGGTCTGGGGGGCAACGAGGCGAAGCCGAAACGGGCGGGTCTGGTCTGGGGGCAACGAGGCGAAGCCGAGATGGGGGACCCGGACCTGTCTAGTGGAACGGCAGGTACTCGTTGAGTTCCCAGTCGGTGACAGCGGAGGCGAAGCGGTCCCACTCGGCGCGCTTGATGGCGACGAAGTGGTCGACGAGCCCCTGGCCGATGGCCTCGACGAGTTCGGTGTCGCCCTCGAGCGCGTCGAGGGCGAGCCGCAACGAGTCGGGGCAGTGCTCGGTCGCATCGGTGGACTCGAGGCAGTCCTGGGTCTCGGCCGCCGGTGCGGACAGTTGCTGCTCGACGCCGAGTCGGGCGGCCTGCAGGACCGTGGCAGCGGCGAGGTGGAGGTTGGCCGCACCGTCGGCCATCCGGTGCTCGAGCCGCAGCCCGGCACCGCGTTCGGGCGAGATCCGCACGGTGGTGCCGCGGTGGTCGTAGCCCCAGTTGTTCCAGTAACCCGACAGTTGGCCGGGGCGCAGCCGCTTGTAGGCGTTCACCGTGGGGGCGAGCAGTGCGGTCATCCCCCGGTGGTGCGCCATCAGGCCACCGATCGCCCGGTGGGCGAGCTCGGACAGGCCGTCCTCGGCGGTCTCGTCGTTGAGCGCGTTGACGCCGTTGACGTCCTCGAAGGAGATGTTGACGTGCAGACCGGAGCCACCGCGGTCGCCGAGCGGCTTGCCGAGGAAGGTCAGCAGCAGGCCGTGGCGGTGTGCGACCTCGCGGGCGAGCACCTTGAACAGGAAGGCCTCGTCGCAGGCCTTCATCGCGTCGTCGTAGTGGAGGGTCAACTCGAACTGCGGGATGTCGTACTCGGAGTTGATCGACTCGATGGGCAGGTCGGCGTCGGCCGCTTCACGCATGATCTCGTCGAGGAGGCCGATCGGGTCGACGGCGGTGCCCGTGCCGTAGACGTAGCCGCCCGGCGTCTCCCAGGGTGTCCACCCGCCGGCGCCGTCCGGCTGGAGGATGTACGCCTCGAGTTCGATGCCGACCTTGGGCCGGTAGCCGAGGGCCTCCCAGGCCTCGACGGCCCGGCGCAGCGCGTGACGCGACGACATCTCGACCGGCTCGTCACGGAACCAGATGTCGGCGACGGCCACGGCGGTGTTGGGTTCCCAGCCCTTTCGTACCTGGTCGAGGTCGAAGGTGGCGTGCAGGTCAGGCAGGCCCTCGAGCATCCGGGTCCCGGGCGCCGGCGTCATCCCGCGGTCGTAGCCGAGCGCGAACAACGCCATGCAGTGGTAGGCGCCGCGGTCGGCGTAGCGGATCGGCAGGTACTTGCCGCGGGCGAGCCCGAGGTGGTCGGGCCACAGCACCCGGATGCGGTCGTAGCTGTCCATGCTCTCTCTCCTGGCCGGCGGCGGCTCTCCTCCGCCTGCGACCTCGTCGTTCGTGCCCCGACGGTCTCAACGCAGCGAGACCTCGATCGGGAGGTGTTTGATCCCGCTGATGAAGTTGGACCGCAGCCGCTCGACCGGGCCGACGACGCGCGCCGACGCCAGCCTCGACAGCAACTCCTCCATCGTCACCCGCATCTCGAGCCGTGCCAACCATTCGCCGATGCACCGGTGCGGACCGCCGCGACCGAAGGCGAGGTGGTCGTTGGGCTCGCGGGCGATGTCGAAGCGGAACGGGTCGGGGAACTGTGCCTCGTCGAAGTCGCCCGAGATCCACCACAGCACGACCTTGTCGCCGGCCTTGATCGTGCGCCCGTGCAGGTCGACGTCGTGGGTGGCGGTGCGCCGGAAGTGCATCGTCACCGACGACCAGCGCAACATCTCCTCGACCGCGCTGCCCATCATCTCCGGGTGCTCCTGCAACCGCTCGAGTTGGTCCGGGTGGTCGAGCAGGGCGAGTAGTCCGGCGGCCATCGAGTAGCGGGTGGTGTCGTTGCCGGCCGCCACCATCAGGGTGAAGAAGTTGTTGAACTCGAGGTCGGTGAGCGGTTCGCCGTCCATGGTCGGCGCGAGCATCTGACTGACGACGTCGTCGGTGGGGGCGGCCCGACGTGCGTCGGCGAGGCGCTGGGCGTACTCGAACAACTCGATGCCCGACGGGCTGCGGAACGGCATCAACCGGAACTGCTCGGTGTCGGACTGGTCGACGACGTGCGTGGTGAACTCGGGGTCGGCATTGCCGATCATCGCGTCGCCGTGGGCGACCAGCCAGTCGTAGTCCTCCTGCGGCGCCCCGAGCAGACGACCGAGCATCCGCAGCGGCAACTGACGGGCGACGTCGACGGTGAAGTCGATGCGGCCGCGCCGCAGGACGTCGTCGAGCAGTTCGGTGGCAAGGGCACGGATCGCGGTCTCGTAGCTGGCGACCATGCGGCGGGTGAACCCGCCCTGGAGCAGGCGCCGCAGCCGGGTGTGTTCGGGCGGGTCCATCTCCATCATCGTCTTGCGCGCCTCGAGCGCCTCGTCGTCCATCTCCTCGAGCCGGATGCCCTGCCGTGAGGTGAAGGTCTTGAAGTCCCGGTTGAGGTCGATGATGTCCCGGTAGCGCGTGATCGACCAGAAGCCACGGCCACCGTCGTGTTCGTCCCACCAACTGACGGGGTCCTCGCGGCGCAAGCGGTCGAAGGTGCCGTGGGGCACGCCGGAGCGGTAGACGTCCGGGTCGGTGATGTCGAGCCAGCGGTCGCCGAGGACCATGGCGGACGCGGTCGCTGCCGGCGGCATCGTCGTCACGAGCGTGCTCCCCTGCCCGCCCTCCCGTAGGCGCGCGTCGGCGGCGGACCGTAGCAGAACCGTTCGGGACCGAACAGTTAGACTGCGCCCGCTCGAGAGGAGATCGCTTCGGTGCGCGCACTGTTCATCCAGCACGACCCCGCGTCCCGACCAGGGCTGGTCGGCGACGCCCTCGTCGAGCGCGGCTACGACCTCGAAGTGCTGACCGTCGGCCGCTCGATCGATGACGCCACGTGGGACGGTGACTTCCCGCGGGCCGACGAGTTCGACCTGCTCGTGCCGCTTGGTGCCATCTGGTCGGTCTACGACCGTCGGGCCGTCGGCACCTGGATCGACCGCGAACTCGACCTGCTGCGCGAGGCCGACCGGACCGGCGTGCCCGTGCTCGGCATCTGTTTCGGAGGCCAGGCCCTGGCGGCCGCCCACGGTGGCGAGGTGCGCGCGGCGGCGTCCCCCGAGATCGGGTTCACCACGATCGAGTCGGACGTGCCGGACCTGGTCCCCACGGGTCCGTGGATGCAGTGGCACAGCGACGTGTTCACGGTGCCGGACGGCGGGGTCGAGGTGGCCCGCAACGCCGTCGGACCGCAGGCCTTCCGGCTGCGACGCAACCTCGGCCTGCAGTTCCACCCCGAGGTCGACGCCGACATCGTCGCGAGCTGGGTCGAACTCGGCGGCGCCGCGGCGCGGGCCGACCTCGCTGCGGCGAGCGGTGCCGATCTCGACACGCTGCTGGCCGAAGCCCGTGCCCAGCGGTCGCGGTGCGAGCGCGACGTCGCCACCCTGGTCGACGGGTTCCTGCGCGAGGTGGCCTGCGCTTAGCCCGAACCTGCCACGAACTCACGCACGCGATCGATCACGTGTGCCACGTGGTCCCGACGGGTGCGATGCGAGAGCACGGCCAGCCGGATCACGACCTGCCCGTCGAGTTGGGTGCTCGACAGCCAGGCGCGACCGCCGCCGTTGACGTGGCCGAGCACGGCGTCCTGGGCGGCATCGTCACCGGCGATGCGGAAGCCGACGATGGACAGATCCGGCGGGCCACAGGTGGTGACGCCAGGGATCGCCGCGAGTTCGTCGTGAGCCCAGGCGGCGAGGTCGAGCGCACCATCGAGGGCGTCGATGAACGGCTGCAGCCCATGGGTCTTGAGCGCGAACCAGACCCTGGCGCCCCGCCAGTCCCGGGTCAGCTCGGGGGTCAACTCGGCGAAGTCCGGTAGAGCTGGCGACCCGGTCAGGTCACGCAGGTAGTCCGCCTCCTCCCCGAAGGCGTCCACGAGGGTCTGCCGGTCGCGCACGACGAGGGCGCCCGTACCGAAGGGCAGGAACAGCGACTTGTGAGGGTCCAACGTGATCGAGTCGGCCCGTTCGATGCCGGCCAGGCGTCGACGACCGCGCTCGGTCAACTGGAAGAACCCGCCGTAGGCGCCGTCGACGTGCAGCCAGACGCCGAGGTCGGCCGCGAGGTCGGCGAGGACGGCGAGGTCGTCCACGGCACCGGTGTTGGTCGTGCCGGCAGCCGCGACGACGGCGGTCGGCAGCAGTCCGTCGTGACGGTCCTGCTTGATCAGCACGCGCAGGGCGGCGGTGTCGAGCCGGACCCCGTCGAGGGACGGGCAGACCCGGACGTGGGCCGGGAGGATGCCGATCGTGCGCGCCGCCTTGCGCACCGAGGCGTGCGCCTGCTCACCGACGTAGACCGTCGCCCGCTGCGGCTGGCCGGGCGCGTGGTGTTCCCGGGCTGCGACCAGCGCCGTCAGGTTGGCCATCGATCCGCCCGACAGGAACACGGCCTGGGCTCCCTCGGGCAGGCCGAACAGCTCGCACAGCCACCGCAGCACGCCCGCCTCGAGCGCGACCGCCCCCGGCGAGGCCTCCGACACGCCCGTGTAGCGGTTGGCGACGGTGGCGAGCAGGTCGCCGACCGCGGCGGTCAGCAGGCCACTGCCGGGGATGTAGGCGAGGTGGCCGCCGCTGCGGCTCTCCTGGCCCTGCGCCGCGGCGCGCATCAGGGTTGCGAGCGCCTGGTCGGCGGGCTGGGCCGCACCGGGGCGGTCGTCGAGCAGTGCCGCGACGAAGGCGTCGTCGAGCGGTGGCGCCCCGTACGGGCGGTCGCCGACATCCGACAACGAGTCGACGACCAGGCGTGACGCATGCGCGAGCAGGTCGGCAGCCTGGTCGGGGGCCGGGTCGAGGGGCAGCCCACGACCCGGTTCATAGGCGTACTCGGGCACGACGCAACCTCGACGACGGGATCGCGCAATGATAGTTGCCCCGCGCACGTCGACATCTGCATCATGGCTCTGCGCGACATATCGTTGCCACAGGGTCCTCAATGGCTTCAAGATGTCGCCCGTCCACTGGTATCGAGGCAGCAGATGTCGTTCACGGCCGACACCAAGGACATCGAACTGCTCGCGGCGCTGCGCGACGACGGTCGTGCATCGGTGACCGCGTTGGCCGAGGGGTTGCAGTTGTCGCGGTCCGCGGTGCATCAACGGCTGGACCGGTTACGGGAGGCCGGGGTCGTCCAGGGGTTCGCGCCGGTGGTCGACAGCCGCAAGCTCGGGTTGGGGGTCGCGGCGATGGTCCTGCTCTCCGCCGGTCCCGGCACGACCCTGGACTGGGAGACCGTGCGTGCCGGACTGTTGGCGTTGCCGCACGTCGAGTACGCGGCCCTGATGACGGGTGAGGCCGACGTGCTGCTGCTGGTTCGGGTCGCCGACTTCGAGCAGTTGCGTGGGTTCCTGCTCGAGGAGATCCGGCGGTTGACGGGCGCGCGCGGCACGCTGACCTCGCTCGTGCTCGACGAGGTGGTGCGCCGACCCTTCCTGCTACCCGGCGACTGACGTCAGCGCCCGGCGACGGCCCCGGGAGGCGGAACGGGAGGCGGCACGGTCGGCGACGGGGTGGTCGCCTCCGGCGGGCGCAGGAGTACCGAGGTCGATCCGACCCCGGGCTGGTCGGCCGACGCCGGCAGCCCCCGATCCCGGACGTGATCGGCGACGAGGCGGCAGAACCGTCGCGCGGCCCCGAGGGTCCTGGCGGTGACCGGCAGCGTGTAGGGGTCGTTGGCCGCGGCCAATGCCGTCGGCGGCCGCGGCGAGCCGTCCACGGCGGCGACGTGGAGCCATCCGGGGCGGCCACGGGCCGGCTTCTGCAGGTCGGCGCCTCGGATCCGGTCCGCGGAGATGCGGACCTCGCGTGGCGCGTCCTCGGTCATCGCCTGCTTGGTGATGACCACCTCCCCGCCGGACAGGTGCAGTTCGGCGTGGTCGGTACGGATGGTGTGACTCGCCCGTTCGAGGCGTGTCGTTGCGGACATGGGGGTCTCCCCGTCGAGCACAGCAGTGCAGTCAAGCGCGCGACGGGGCCGGACTACCGGCCCGTTCGGCCAGTCAGTCCGGGATTTCTCGGCGCGCACGCCCCACCAGGAGCAGCAACCCCAGCAGACCTGCGAAGGCCGCCAGGGCGAGCAGCGGCTGCCAACCGGTCGAGAACAGGCCGACGCCGGCACCGACCACCAGCAGGGTCTGCACGATGCCGGTGAGACTGGGGGCCCAGGGCTGCCGTCGCCACAGCCCCAAGGCGGCGGCGATCAGCATGACGACCACCACCAGCAGCATGCTGATGGCCACGGTGAGCACACCGAGCGCCGTGGGTTCGAGAGGACCCACGATCGCTCCCTCGCTCGAGACGACGACGGACACCACGATCACGGCGACGGCGGTGGCCGCCGCGATCTCGAGGCCGAGCAGCACCAGCAGCGCCAGCGTGGCCGGCGATCGTCGCGTGATCACAGCGCGATCCAGGTGGTCTTGAGGTCGACGTACTTGTCGATCGCGTGGACGGACTTGTCCCGCCCGTTGCCCGACTGCTTCATCCCCCCGAAGGGCACGCTCAGGCCGCCCTCCTCGAAACAGTTGACCCACACGGTCCCGGCACGGATCGCCCGTGCCGTCCGGTGGGCGGTCGACAGGTCCCGCGTCCACACCGAGGCAGCCAGGCCGTAGACCGTGTCGTTGGCGATGCGGACGGCGTCCTCGACGTCGTCGAACGGCAGCACGCTCAGGACCGGGCCGAAGATCTCCTCGCGGGCGATGCGCATGTCGTTGTCCACGTCGGTGAACACGGTCGGCTCGAGGTAGCTGCCGCCGGTGTCCTGCAGCGTGCGACCGCCACCGAGGCGAAGTGACGCGCCCTCTTCACGGCCGGCGGCGACGTAGCCGAGGACCCGGGCCAACTGCTGTTCGTCGACGATCGGCCCGATCTGGGTGTCGGGGTCCAGTGGGTCGCCGAGGCGACGGTCGCCGATCGCAGCGACGACCTGTTCGACGAAGTCGTCATGGATGTCGCGTTGGACGAGCAGGCGTGAGGCTGCCGTGCACATCTCCCCCTGGTTGAACGTGATGCCCCAGGCGGCCGTCGCCGCGGCCTGCGCCAGGTCGGGCGCATCGGCGAACACGACGTTTGGTGTCTTGCCGCCGAGTTCCAGGTAGACCCGCTTGAGGTTGGAGTCGGCGGCGTAGCGCAGCAGTTCGCGCCCGACCGTGCCGGAGCCGGTGAAGGCGATCACGTCCACGTCGGCGTGACGGCCGAGCGCCTGGCCCGCCTGCGGGCCGAGGCCGGGGACGACGTTGAGGACCCCGTCGGGCAGTCCGGCCTCGAGCGCGAGTTCGCCGAGGCGCAAGGCGGACAGCGGCGACTGCTCGGCCGGCTTGAGCACGACGGAGTTGCCGACCGCCAGCGCCGGCCCGAGCTTCCAGCCGGCCATCGTGAGCGGGAAGTTCCAGGGCACGACTGCACCGACGACGCCGACCGGTTCACGGGTGACCATCGCGAGCGCATCCGCCTCGGTGTGCGGCAACTCGTCGAGGAGTTTGTCGGCGAGCTCGGCGTACCAGGTCAGGGTCGTGACCAGCGCCGGAATCTCGATGGTGCGGGCATCGGTGACGGGCTTGCCCATCTCGAGCGACACCGTGGTCGCCAGCTCGTCGGCATGGGACTCGACGAGTTCGGCCAGGCGCAGCAGCACCCGGCGCCGGTGCGCGGGTGCCGACCGCGACCAGTGGCCCGCGTCGAAGGCGCGCCGGGCCGCCTGGACCGCCAGGTCGACGTCCGTGGCCTGCCCGGCTGCGACCTCGACCAGGACGCGACCGTCGCGTGGGCTCGTGGCCGGGAACGTGGCGCCGTCGACCGCGTCGACGAGCCGGCCGTCGATCACCGCCTGCGAGCGAGGGCGCAGGTCGGCAGCGAGCTGGTGCCAGTCGGGAGCTGGTGGGGTCACGCGTCTCTCCGGGGCAGGTGGCGGTCGGCCTCCCCGGAATCGATGGTCGGGGGGACCGCGCACAGACGGACGGGATCGGCCGGCAGTCGGCGGTGCAGGACCGCGACGGTAGCCAGCAGTGCGGCGACCTGGTCGGCTGCGAGTCGGACGTACGCCGTGGATGGCGGCAGCTTGGTGCGCACGTAGGCACCGCCCATGAGCTCGAGCTCTGCCCGCCAACGACCGTCGACGGGCCGGACCGTGAACCGGGTGAAGTCGAGCGGGAGGCAGGCGGCCTCGAGTTCCCCGTCGGCCAACAACTGCTCGCGCATCATGTCGCCCACGTTCCGGTCACGGCCTCGGACGCGCCCGCGCAGCCCCGTCCGCCGCAGGTTCCCGGTGTGCTCGATCACGACCTCGGCGTCGGCCGCGGTCGCGGGACCGTCGAGGTGGAAGACGCTGTTGTGCATCACCAGCAGTCGACGACGATCGACGCGGACGGTCCACCAACAGCGGGGACCGTCCGCGTCCTCGAGCAGTGCGGTCCCGGCGTCGACCGGGTGCAGCCGGCAACCGTCGAGGTCGCCGGCCACCCGGTCGAGCAGGTTCGTGCGTGTCACGCGACGCCGGTCTCCTCGCGGACGAAGTCCTCGGGTTCGACCGGTTCGAACAGCGGCTTCTTGGTCTTGACCAGCGTCTGCCAGACCGCGAAGACGGCACAGACGGCCAGCATGCCGAAGAAGCGCACGTAGACGTCGCTGCGGGCGATGCCCGGGGGTGCGATGTACCAGATCGTGACGATCATGCCGAGGCTGGCCAGGACCTGCGGGACCGGGAACCACGGGGTGCGGAACGGTCTCGGCAGGTCGGGGCGACGGGCACGGAGTCGGATCATGGACACGTTGACCAGGATGTAGGCGAACAGCCAGGCGCACACCGCGGCCAGGATCAGCACGATGATCGAGTCGATGTCGCCCTGGATCCAGATCGCGTGTCCGGCCGGGATGACGACGGCGAGCGCGATACCGGCCCACGGTGTCTTGTAGCGCGGGTGCAGCCAGCCGAAGATCGGTGGGAACGCGTTGTCCTTCGCCATGCCGTACAGGATGCGGGGGATCCCGGCGAGCAGGGTGTTGATGGTCGCCGCGGCGGCGAACAGCACCGCGATACCGAGCCACCACCGCCCGAACGTGCCCATCACCGTCGTGGCGAACTCGGGAATCGGCAGCGGCGTCTCGAACAGCAACAGGCCGCCGTCGAGTTCGGTGTTCTCGACCTGGCGGAGCACGCCCACGCCGTACAGCACCATCGATGCGGCGACGGCCGTCAGGCCCAGGAACATCGCCCGGGGGATCGCGCGTGCCGGCTCCCGCAACTCCGAGGCGAGCGGGGTGACGAACTCGACGCCGACGAACAGGAACATCGCCAGGCCGACCATCGACAGGACCGCGGTCAGGTCGGTGCCGACGAGCGAGTCGCCGAAGAAGTTGGCGCTCTCGACGGTCGCGGCGCGCAGGACACCGAGCAGGCCGAAGAGGGTCAGCGTCACCCACATGACGGCGGTGAGCGCGACCTCGACCGCGCCGTACAGGCGGATACCGAGCGCATTGATCACGCCGAAGATGAGCAGCAGGCCGACCCCGACGACCCAGGACGACTCGGGGCCCATGCCCTCGAGGAAGGGAAAGTTCACGCCGGCGAACAGGCCGGCGGCCGCGGTCTCGGCAGTACCGGCGAACAGGTGGACCACCAGGTAGGCGACCAGCGTGCCGGTGACGCCGAAGAAGCGGCCGAGGCCGGCAGTGATGTAGTCGTACACCGATCCGGCGAGCGGCATGATGCCCGACGCCTCGGCGAAGCTCATCGATTGGAACACCATCAGCACATAGGCGATCAGGATCGCGGTTGCGAAGACCCAGCCCCCGACACCGAACCCGGTGGTCGCGGTCAACAGCACCGACGAGGCGATGATCAGGCCGACGGCGGTGGCGAGGGCCGTCGGGAACCCGACGGCGTCGGCCTCGAGCCGGGCGCCACCACCCCACCCGGACGCAACGGATGCAGCACGTTTGCGCGCCATGTGGCACACCTCCCAGTCACGATGCCGACGCGTCTCCCCCGAGCCGGCAGGCGAGAAGCATACGCACGATCGTTCGGAGGCCAACGACATTTGTGCTGGACAGGCACAAACAGGTCGAGGCCGCCCGTGTGGGCGGCCTCGACGTGTGTGTGGTTCCCGCGGCGACCTACTCTCCCACCGGGTTGCCCCGGCAGTACCATCGGCGCTGGAGGGCTTAACTTCCGGGTTCGGAATGTTGCCGGGTGTGTCCCCTCCGCTACGGCCACGGGAAACTTGGTCCCAACGTGTGTTGGGAAGTTTGTGTGGTGTGAGCTGTTGGATAGCGAGCGCGAGCGGTACGGCAAGTCCTCGGGCTATTAGTACCGGTCAGCTGCACCAGTTGCCTGGCTTGTACTTCCGGCCTATCGACCCAGTCGTCTTCTGGGGCCCTTACCCCCTT